>JBDUAY010000056.1:0-18358 GCA_040004415.1 Bacteroidota bacterium
ACCAAATTCAGGTGCTTCGCGATCTGCAACCGGTATGGTAGCAATAGAGATATCAGCACCCAGTTTTATATGGTTATCGATCATCTGCTGGAAATCCATCTGGTACAATTGATCGCCACTTAATATTAATACATAGTCACTGTCGAATGGGCCCAGGTGACGCAAACTTTGTCTTACCGCATCTGCCGTCCCCTGGTACCAGGTTGGGTTATCAGGCGTTTGCTCTGCGGCAAGAATATCTACAAAAGCCGAACTAAAAGCACTGAAGTGATAGGTATTTTTAATGTGCCTGTTTAAAGAAGCGGAGTTAAACTGCGTAAGCACAAACATGCGGTTGATACCGCTGTTGATACAATTTGAAATAGGAATGTCTACGAGCCGGTACTTCCCGGCAATGGGTACAGCGGGTTTGCTTCTGCTGGCGGTTAGTGGATATAAACGTGAACCGGCACCACCTCCAAGAATTACTGCTAATGTTGTTTTACTCATATTTGCAAGCTTTTATTTTTTGAAACTGTTAGCTGATAGCCGTTACTTAATCCTCACTATTAAAAGACTATTGTTTCATTTATATATTCATCATCCGTCTTCCTTCCTTTTCGTCCGGGCATTATCACATTCATCACATTAACTAAAGACCCTCATACAAATCAATATACTGTTGCGCACTTTTATCCCAACTGAAATCAAGCTGCATAATTTGTTTTCGAATGCCTTTCATTTTTTCTTCCTGGCCATATAAATCAGTGGCACGATAAACAGCCTGTGTAATATCACCCACCCAATCATTGTTAAAGCAAACACCATACCCACCCGGTTCACCAAAATCTTTCACTGTATCTTTTAATCCGCCGGTTCTTCTAACAATGGGCACCGTTCCATAACGCATCGCATACATTTGGTTTAATCCGCATGGTTCTACCCTGCTCGGCATCAATAAAAAATCTGCCCCTGCATACATTTGATGCGCTAACTTTTCATTGTATGCAATCTGTGAATTATAGTAACCTATCAGCGGCCCGCGCATTGTTTCCAATATGTATTCCAGGTGCGGGTCCCCGCTTCCCAATATTAAAAAATTCATTTTCCGTCCTATATGGTACAATGAATCTCCAATGGCTTGTGGCAGCAGATCCGCCGCTTTTTCTCCTACCAACCTTCCTATAAAAACAATTAAAGGGCAATCAATATTAAGATTGAATGTTGCACATAATTTTTCTTTGCTGGCGCGTTTCCCTTCCTCAATCGTTTCAAGTGAAAAATGATCATCCAGGTAAGTATCTGTATGCGTGTCCCACACCTTTGTGTCAATACCATTTAATATACCGCTGCATTTTCCTTTTTCGTATTCAAATAAAGATTCCAGGCCGTTGCTCATGTAGCGGAGTTCATCCAGATAACTTGGACTAACCGTGGTTACTTTCCACGCACATTTAATACCACATGCCAGTGGATTGATGCCCCCTTTCCACTCAAGGTTTCCCCATTTCCATCCGTCCCAATGTGGAATATAATTCGTTTTATCCCAACCCATCCAACCCTGGTATTGTGCATTGTGTATGGTAAGCACGGTAGGAACATTGCGCAGCACCTGGTAATCGTAGCATGACTGCATCATAAATGGAATCAGCGCTGCCTGGTGATCATGCACATGTACCACATCGGGAAGATGCTTCCATTTTGATACCCAATCAACCACCGCAATCTGGAAAGACGTGAACCGTTCAGTATCGTCTTCATAACCGTACACTTTTTCGCGATCCAGTAACCCATTAATATCAACGAGATAAAGATCAAATTCAAGTTTGTTGGTTTTTTCTTTTATAACGGTATATTCAAACCATGTATTACCAAGTGTAGCGCCGCCTTTGTGTACCACCTCCCACGCATTATCATATAAAAATTTTGTACGATACATGGGCATGACTACTTTAGCAATATGCCCAAGCTGATTTTGATATTTGGGAAGCGCCCCAACCACGTCTCCGAGTCCGCCGGCTTTTGCTACAGGATAACATTCTGCTGATACGTGAAGTATCTCCATTGTGGTGGGTTTGAAATTGTTGCGTTGAATGTAGGAAGGTTTTCGATTGGTTGATGCAAGTAACGAAAATATTTTTTAATGAACGGAACAATGAAGATGCATTTCAGTACAAATAACTCATTACAAACCCTATCTTTAGCCCACTGTTAAGACAAAGGCCATATAATTATGTCTGTGCTTTTGCGATGCATGATAAAACTTGTTATTTTTAGAACTTCATTTTAAACAACAGATTGCACATGATCGAAACCAAACAACCTACAAACTACGGAGCATTGGGCACGTTGGTTACTGTATTTTTTTTCTGGGGATTTATTGCAGCGGGAAACAGTGTATTTATTCCTTTTTGTAAACATTATTTTCATTTAGACCAGTTTCAAAGCCAGTTGATTGACTTCGCATTTTATACGGCTTATTATATCGGTGCGCTAGCGTTGTTTGCTTATGGCGCATTTGGTGGTAAAGATTTAGTGGGTAAATGGGGATTTAAAAAAAGTATTGTATACGGTCTGCTTTTTTCGGCACTGGGCGCCGCTGCTATGATTATAGCAGTGAACGCAAATACTTTTGCAGGTATGCTGGCCGGTTTCTTTATTGTTGCCCTTGGCTTTTCTTTGCAGCAAACGGCAGCACAACCCTTCGCCATTGCGCTGGGTGATCCGTCAACAGGTACAAGCCGCGTAAATTTAGGGGGAGGCATCAATTCATTTGGTACTGCTATTGGTCCGTTAGTAGTGGCGGTTGCATTGTTTGGTACAACAGCTGCCATGACGGACGAAAAAATTGCTATGCTGAGCCTTACAAAAGTGATTGTGTTGTATGTATGTGTAGGGGCATTATTCCTGGCGGCAGCGGCCATGTTCCAGTTTTCAAAAAAAGTGCCTTCGGGTATTATGATTGAGAAAACAGAAAAGGCAAATAAAGCATTGTACACTTTATTAATTATGACGGGTTTACTGATCATGATGTTTGCACCAGTTTTCAGCAGTTATAAAACAGACTTAACCAATGCGTCTGACACTGAGAAACACGCAATGGAAGCGTACCGTTTAAGATGGTTGGTCGGCGCATTTGCGGTAGTTGTAATTGGTTTGATAGTTGCCAATGTAAGCGCAAAAAAAAATACAAACGGATGGGGCGCCATGCAATACCCGCAATTGCTATTGGGTATGCTGGGCATATTTTTTTATGTGGGCGCAGAAGTTGCCATTGGAAGTAACCTGGGCGAATTATTAAGACAACCAGCTTTTGGCGCACATTCAGCATCTGAAGCAACACCTTATATTGGTATGTACTGGGGCAGTTTAATGATTGGCCGGTGGACAGGCGCCATCGGTGCATTCAACCTGACAGATAAAACAAAAATGATTTTAAAGTTTGTTGTGCCACTGGGTGCATTTGGAATATTGATTATTATCAACCTGCTGGCACAATACCCTATGCATGATTTATATGCGTATGTTGTTTGCGTGTTGATCCAGATTGCAGCATTCTATTATACAAAAGACAAACCGGCCAGAACGTTGCTAACATTTAGCTTGCTGGGCGTTGCGGCAATGGTTATCGGGCTGATGACAACCGGTACCGTTTCAATATATGCATTCTTGAGTGGCGGCCTGGTTTGTTCCATAATGTGGCCCTCTATTTTTAGCTTAGCAATTGCCGGGCTGGGAAAATATACAACCCAGGGCTCCGCATTTTTAATTATGATGATTTTGGGTGGAGGAATTATTCCCCCGATACAAGGTAAACTTGCTGATGTG
Organism: Bacteroidota bacterium; assembly: GCA_040004415.1. Classification (GTDB taxonomy): domain Bacteria; phylum Bacteroidota; class Bacteroidia; order Chitinophagales; family Chitinophagaceae; genus JACMLD01. The sequence continues at coordinate 3,808 of JBDUAY010000056.1, forward strand.
GTGGGTATTCATCAATCATACTGGATTGCTGCTTTGTGTTTTGGTTACCTTGCCTTTTTCGGTTTTGCTGTAAAAAGTATTTTATCGAAACAGGGTATTAATTATGATACCGAGATAGCCGCCAGCGGACATTAATTTTTATAATAAATATTTTCAAGTATACAGATCATGTCATCATCAAACTCACTGCAACAACTGGTAATAGGTATAGACATTGGTGGAACCGGAACAAAATTTGGCATTGTGGACCGCGATGGCAATGTTCTTTTCTCCAGTGAAATATCAACAAAAAAACACGCTACGGTAGAAAGTTTTATTGATGAACTGCATGATGCCATGTATGTTCTTATTCAAAAAGCAGGCGGCAGCGGAAGAATAAAAGGTATCGGTGTTGGCGCACCCAACGGAAACTATTATACCGGCACAATAGAGTACGCGCCCAATCTTCCATGGAAAGGAATTATTCCATTGGCAAAAATGATGGAAGATAAGTTTCAGCTTCCTACCACACTTACCAATGATGCAAATGCTGCAGCCATTGGCGAAATGACATACGGCGCCGCGAAAGGCATGAAAGATTTTATAATGATTACGCTGGGCACCGGCGTGGGCAGCGGCATTGTAGCAAACGGACAATTAATATACGGACACGATGGGTTTGCAGGTGAACTTGGGCACACGATTGTTATACCAGATGGAAGACTGCATACCGGAACTGGTAAACATGGTTCGCTGGAAAGTTATGCTTCAGCTACGGGTGTACGTTATACGGCACTCGAGTTCCTGGGAAAAAGCAAAGAAAAAAGCTTGCTGCGCGAAGTGCCCGCAGCAGAAATGGATTCTAAAAAAGTATATGAAGCCGCCATTAAAGGTGATAAACTAGCCAAAGAAGTGTATGAATTCACCGGCAAAATACTGGGCCTTGCACTCGCCAACGCCGTTATGTTTAGCAGTCCGGAGGCAATTGTATTATTTGGCGGATTAACCAAAGCAGGCGACCTGATTTTAAAGCCTACCCGTGAACACATGGAAGCAAACCTCATACAGATTTTTCAAAATAAAGTAAAGATTCTTATCAGTCATTTAAAAGAATCAGACGCAGCCATATTAGGCGCAAGCGCGCTGGCGTGGGAAATGAAAACACAGAAATCGTAATGGTGGATTCATTTCTTATACATTGCATTGCGTCCACAGCATTTTTGGGTGGAATTATTTTCCTGCTAACCGGCAAGCTCATGCAACGGTATCCGCCACGATGGCCCAACTATTGGTATGGCTATCGCACAATGGCATCTTTAAAAACAAAAGCGACTTTCGATGCCGGCAACACTGTTTCTATTGCATTAATGATAAAGTACGGAACCTGGCTGACGATAACTGGCATCGCACCCGGACTTGCTTTTATGGAGAAATACTGGTGGCTATTTTCGGGTGCAGGCTTGCTGGCACTGCTTTCTGCCGTGGTGGCCTTAATAGCTAAAACAGAAAAATATATCAAAACCCATTTTGATAAGAATGGTAAGCCGGCCATAACGTAAGCAGGTTCTCAGCGGCACGGCACAGGAAGTCTCTTTCCAGCTGGGTTTGCTTAATAAAATTTCCCCTGCGACAGTATGCTCGCCGGAGCGGTTTTCTTCACCACCATTAACGGATATACAATAATATATACTATTGCGCCATCACGGTGGCGGCTAAATATTACCGTCAGCTGGTACCAGTAATTGGGTAACCGGGGTACAGGCAAAAAAGGAAGAATCTATGTACGTTAAATTAGAGATCAAATAGAAATTTGCTGATGGTCAGACTGTCGGGAATTATCCAGTGAAAAAAATAAAATGTTTTGCAAAAAATAAATAAGTCTTATAAAACGATTTTAATCAATACCGTAAAAAGAGACCCTTTATTAATACTAAGCAATAAAGACGCAACGAGCCCCAATAAATATTAATTTGCGAACAATATAAAAATACACATGAGGTTAAGACTGATTTTATTTCTCTGCAGCCTGCCAGTGCTATTTTCCTGCAATAATCATAATAACAGTCTCGCTTCAACTGCTGTTGAGGGGTATGATAAAGACGTGCTGGAATCTGTTATCGCAAAAACAGACAGTCTTAAAACATTTGATTTTGTTAATACGCGGGTGGAAGAAATTAAAACTGCTTTGAAACAGCCAATGCCTGTCCTGCTTTGCCGCGATTCATTAAATGCACAGCAGAAACTGGCGCAAATTATCGCTTTGTTCGATACTGTCTTTACGCAAACCGTAAGAGAGAAGACTACAAATCTCCCCTATCGCTGTGAAATATTTGGCGTGTACCCCGCCCGGGAAAGTGACATGGCTTATGTAAAACCCGGCTATCACCTGGCAGATTGTTACCGCGTTGAAATGTATAATTATGCATTGAACAGCACTGCCACCGCCATTGCGGATATTAAACAACAAAAAGTTATAGCAAACGGGTTTCAGCTGAACACACAGCCGGATATCCCCTTGTATCTTAAAAACCTGGCGACAAAAATAGCGGTGTCATCGCCTGATGTGCAACAGGCGCTCGGTCTAAAACCAGCTGAGACGCAGGCGTTAATGGCATCCACCAAAACTTCGCTTAACCGTAGCCGTTGTGAACGGTCCGGGCACCTTTGCGTAGCGCCAACATTTGTTCAAAATGGCAAGGCATTGTGGGCCATTGTAGATCTTACTGATTACAGGTTAACCGGTATACGCTGGACAAACGTAGGTTCCACCGGACCACCACCTGTTATTACTGAAAGAAAATTACAGGATGATAAGATAACTTCCTGTTTTTGTGAACTGGAAACGGCTGTGCAACAAGACGGTTGGAATATGAATTATATGCTTACCAGCAGTGACGGTCTGCGGATAGCAGATGTTTCTTTTAATGGAAAACCAGTTTTGCAGAGTGCCAAACTGGTCGACTGGCATGTTAGCTATTCCGGAACTGATGGATTTGGCTACAGCGATGCAGTTGGTTGTCCCTATTTTTCGCAGGCAGCCGTGGTTGCATTTGATCCCCCCTCCGTAAAAACATTGAAAGAAAATAATAAAGTAGTTGGTTTTGTACTGGAGCAAACTTTCAAAAGTGAGCAATGGCCGAGCCCCTGCAATTATAATTACCTGCAACGCTATGAATTTTATAAAGATGGCCGCTTTCGTGTCGCCGCTGCCAGCCTCGGCCGCGGATGTGGCAACGATGGTACTTACCGCCCTGTCTTCAGAATAGCTTTTGCATCAACCCAAAATAATTTTGCTGAATGGAACGGCAACGGATGGAGCAACTGGGCACAGGAAAAATGGCAACTGCAGCAACCAAATACTGCTTACACGCCCGAAGGCTATGAATACAAACTAACGGATAATAGCGGCGCCGGATATTATCTGGAACCCGGTAACGGACAATTTAAAGATGGCGGACGCGGCGATAACGCCTATGTATATGCTACCGTCAACAAACCAGGAACCGATGAAGGTGAAGCGGATATGGTTACCATAGGTCCCTGCTGCAATATTGATTACCACCAGGGGCCTGAAAAATTTATGGAGCCGGCGCCGGATGATATTCAAAATAAAAAGTTAGTGGTCTGGTATGTAGCGCAATTAAAAAATGACAATACCAAAGGGCGTGAATATTGCTGGGCTGAATCCGTCCTGGAGAACGGTATGTACGTTACAAAAAGCTATCCCGGTATTTGCGGACCGATGTTTATACCTGTAAAGCAATAACACAATGGCAACCATAAAAAATGTATTATTCGCTTTTGTCTTGTGTATGTATTTATCTTCCTGCCAAACGCATGAAACAGTTGCTTACAGTGATAACAATTGCAAGTTGATTCCACCTTTTGTTGGCAGGCTTGGGTTCAATACAAAAAAATCATTTTTCAGCACGTCCGAAAAAAGAACCATGGGTTTGGTATTGCTGGAGGCCATTGATCCATTGAACCCGCAGGCAGGTGCAACAAAAAAGCACCAGGACAGCAGCTGGAAAAAAGCTGGCTGGCTGGCGCCGATACAATTGGACGAACGGGGAAATATTTTTACCGCACCGGCGCCTTTCATAAACGTATTAAACAATCCCGCAGCAGATCAAAACACTATTTACCGGGTAGACGGACAAACAGGTATGATGGCCCCGTTTATAAAACTGCCCGCACCGGATAGTACTACAGATCAAAATCCTTATGGCATCATCGGCATGATATATTTATGCGAAAGCGGCTCATTGTATGTGAGTACTATTGCCGGCAGCAACCGTCAATATGAAAAAGGAGCTATCTACCAGGTAAATGCCGCTTCCGGGAAAATAGAAGATAAACTATCGGGCATTGACGTACTTGGGATGGGGATCACGTATTCAAATAATGAAAGAAGGCTTTTCTATGGAAAGGCAAGAACATCTGACGTATATTCTGTCCTGCTGGATAAAAAAGGTAATTTCTCCGGACAGCCGCAGCTTGAATTTTCATTGAGCGGATTAGGCGCAAGGGGCGATGATAAAGTGAGGCGAATCAGAACCGGCAAAGAAGGCAGCCTCGAAGTACACGGCATGGAATTTAATTTTAACCTGATTGCACCAACCGAAAAGCAGGAAACAGTCTATAATTTCATATTCGATCCGGAAAAAAAGAAATGGTCTTTCGCAAACTGAATTTCTGCCAATAAAAAAACCGGTGCATTACGGCAACCGGTTCTGTATAAAAATTTTCAGAAAATCTTATTTAACTGAATCAACCAACCCCTTAAAAGTTTCAGGATTGTTCATGGCCAAATCTGCCAGTACCTTACGATCCAATTCAATTCCTTTTTCACTTAATTTATGGATAAAAACAGAATAGGTCAAACCTTCTGCGCGTACGGCCGCATTAATACGTGCAATCCATAAACGGCGGTAATCTCTTTTCTTCAGCTTACGGCCAACATAGGCGTAAGTCATCCCTTTTTCAACTATATTTTTAGCAACGGTATAAACGTTTTTACGTTTACCGTAATAACCTTTGGCTTGTTTTAATATTTTTTTTCTGCGGTGCTTCGACGCGGCAGAATTTACTGAACGTGGCATATCTGAATGAGTTTAATTGTAAGAAGATAAAATTAGTGGTTGATTATTTCAGTCTCAATAAGCGCTGTACAAAATACAAATTCGCCGGACTAACTTCACCTTTTAATCTCATATTCCTTTTGCGCTTGGTAGATTTCTTAGTAAGGATGTGGCGTTTGAACGCTTTCTGAAATGTAATTTTTCCGGTGCCCGTTATTTTGAAACGCTTCTTGGCACTCGAATTTGTTTTAACCTTTGGCATATTACATGCGGTTTAAAATGCTACCCTGCTGGCGGTTTTGCACAGGCAAAACACTTATGGGGCCGTTTGGGCAATAGTAAGATTTTGGGTAAGCCAATCCTACGGGCTTTTATTGGGCTGCAAAGGTATGGTTTTGAGGGGAAAAAACAAATCCGAATTTCGGAACCATAGTGACACCGTGTCACAGGGCTGCATAGAGCATGTACATCAAAAATCAATCATCCGGGAACTAACAAATCCCATGGCAGACGAAAATATAAGCAAAATAAAAACAGCGGCAAATGCCGCTGCTTTTATGTATCATTCGTAAAATTTACTCTGCTTTTGGTGCAACCGCCGGTGCTGTCTCGGCCGTTCCGGTGGCAGCGGCAGGGGCCTGTTGCGCCGCCTGTGGTTTCAACGGACCATGAGGAGTTCCTTCTGGTCTTTCGGGTCTTGGCGGACGTGGTTCGCGCGGCTCTCTTGGTTCTTTGGGCCCGGAATTCTTATCCGTTTTTTTCTTCTGACTTTTGGGCGCCCAAATGGCCAGCATGCGTTTACCTTCCATTTTAGGTAAACTTTCCAACACACCGAATTCCGCCAAACGTTCTGCAAATTTCAAAATCAATAACTCACCACGTTCTTTAAATTGAATGGCGCGGCCTTTAAACTGTACATATGCCTTTACCTTATTGCCATCTTTTAAAAAGTTTTCGGCATGTTTAGCTTTAAAATCGAAATCATGGTCATCCGTATTGGGTGTAAAACGGATTTCCTTCACTTCAGAGACTTTGCTATTGGCTTTCATCTCTTTTTCCTTCTTCTTCTTCTCGTATAAAAACTTATTGTAGTCGATTATTTTGCACACGGGCGGATCTGCCTGCGGAGAAATTTCCACCAGGTCAAGCTGCTGGTCGTTCGCCATGCGCAACGCTTCCTGGATACTGTATACGCCTACTTCAATATTCTCGCCTACCAACCGTACCGACGGCACGCGTATCATGTGGTTAGTACGATGTTCCTGTTGTTGTTCTTTTCTGAACCTTGGATTGAAAGCGCCCCTCGGGGGCCTTGGTGGAAATGCCATTTACAAATTTTAGTTTAAAAATAACGGAAGAAAGTTGTGAGCTGCTAGCTATGAGCTGTAAGCTTTCCCCGGGGAATTAGTGTTGCTTTTTTTATAGTGAAACTTAGTTTCTATTTATTTGCGCTCATCTGTTCAAATGAATGTTCTTACTCGTGTTACAAAATTCATTCCCCTTTTCTTTCTTTTATTTCTGTCAGTATTTCTGCCATGAATTCATCTACCGGCTTAACACCCACATCTCCTTTACCCTGCCGGCGAACAGCTACCGAATTATCAGTCATTTCTTTCTCTCCTACTACCAGCATATAAGGTACTCTCATTAATTCAGTATCCCTTATTTTTTTGCCGATTTTTTCATTCCGGTCGTCAACCTCTGCACGAATATCTGATTTTTTCAGCTTTTCAGAAATACTTTGTGCATAAGGTAAAAATTTATCGCTGATTGGCAAAATTTTTACTTGCACGGGACTGAGCCAAACCGGCAATTTGCCTGCGTAGTGCTCCAGTAAAAATCCGATAAAACGTTCGTGCGTTCCCAATGGTGCACGATGTATAATTAACGGTGTTTCTGCATGGTTATCCTGGTTGGTATATTCCAGCTTAAAACTACGCCCCTGCGAGAAGTCGACCTGGTTGGTAGCCAATGTAAATTCGCGGCCAATAACGCTATAAATCTGTACGTCAATCTTAGGCCCGTAAAATGCCGCTTCATCCTGCACTTCAATATAGGGAATATTGGATTCAATCAAAACCCTGCGAACCATTTCTTCTGTCTCTATCCACAATTCGGGCTCGTTCACATATTTTTTTCCAAGTTTTTCAGGGGAATGAAGACTCAGCCGCATTACATATTTATCAATACCAAATATTTTAAAATACTTCTGGTACATGTCATTCACGGCCCTGAACTCGGAAGCAAACTGTTCTTTGGTACAATAGATATGTGCATCGTTCATGTGAAGCGCCCGCACGCGCATCAACCCAAATAACTCACCACTCTGTTCATAGCGATACACAGTACCATATTCTGCAATGCGATAAGGAAGATCACGATAACTTTTTGGTTCAGCCGCATAAATTTTATGGTGATGCGGACAGTTCATCGATTTCAAATAATACTTTTCTCCATCCAGCACCATCGGTGGATACATACTATCTGCATAATAGGGCAAATGGCCACTGGTGATGTACATACTTTCTTTGGCAATATGCGGTGTCACTACTCTTTTATAGCCAGCCGCACTTTCGGTTTCTTTCGCCAGCTTTTCCAACTCTTCAATAATCACTGTTCCATTGGGCATCCACATAATTAAACCAGGGCCAACATCATCATCCATTGTGTAAATACCAAGCTCTTTACCCAATTTACGGTGATCCCTTTTCTTTGCTTCTTCCAGCATCAGCAGGTATTCATCCAATTCTTTTTTGGAAGGAAAAGTGATACCATACACACGGGTAAGCGCTTTGTTTTTTTCATCGCCCTTCCAATAAGCAGCAGAAATATTTGTAAGCCTGATGGCTTTGATAGCGCCTGTTGCGGGTATGTGCGGGCCGCGGCAGAGATCAGTAAAATTGCCTTGCGTATAAAAAGTTATTTCGCCGTCTTTGAGATTGCTCAAGAGATCAAGTTTGTACTCATCTCCTTTTTCCGAAAAATATTTTATGGCATCGCCTTTAGAAATTTCTTTCCTGGTATAGCTATTATCCTGCTTAGCCAGTTCATTCATTTTCACTTCCAGCTTGCGCAAATCTTCTTCGGTAAGTTTGCGATCGCCCAAATCCATATCGTAATAATAACCATTATCCAATGGCGGCCCTACCCAAAATTTTACACCCGGGAACATACTCTCCACGGCTTCGGCCATTAAATGCGCAGACGAATGCCAGAAGGTAGATTTTGCATCTTTATCATCCCAGGTTAATAATTTTAACGTAGCGTCATCATTAATGGGTCTTGTAGCATCCCATACCTGGTCGTTTACCTTTGCAGCCAATACTTTTCTTGCCAATCCTTCGCTGATGGATTTAGCAACCTGCAATGCAGTTGTTCCTTTTTCAACTTCTTTTACTGCCCCATCCGGCAATGTAATTTTTATCATCGTGTTGTTTTATAATATCCTGTTGTTTAACGCAACGAAAGCAATGGAGCGGCGAACACAGCAAATTTTCGGTAATGCCGCGGAATCTGCCCGTTATGTTTGCCGCATGAAACCAATTTTTTCAGAACCGCAAATTTAACGAAGTCTTGGCAGATAAACCTTTTGTTTTCAGTGAAATTGCAATGATTATTTTTGACAAATCAATTTGTAATTTGGCGGTATGAGAATATTTTTTACACTGGTTATTTGTTTACTCGCGGGAACTGCTTTTTGCCAGGACCTGACCGGCATCTGGCGGGGTAGTTTTATTTCTGCGGATAATAAGATGAATGATTTATTTAACCTGGAAGACCGCTATAAATATGAGGTTCAGATAGACCAGCACGGCAAAGAATTTACCGGCGTCACCTATTCGTATAAAACAACTGTATTCTATGGCAAGGCTTCATCCAATGGAACAATAAACCCCGAAACGGGCAAAGTTGTGCTGAATGAATTAAAACTACTTGAATTAAAAATGGCCGACCACGGCTATGCCTGCTGGATGATTTGCTTTTTGCAATACAAGAAAAATGGCGATGAAGAATTTCTTGAAGGACGATACAGCAGCTACCGCGAATCTGATTCGGCAGCCTGCGGACGCGGAAATGTTTCGCTGCGAAAAGTAGTAACTTCCGATTTTTACAGGGAACCTTTCTTAGCCAAACGTGAGAAAGAGAAGAGAGATTCGGTTGCAAAAAATACCAGCAAACCAACCGCCGGTACAAATACTGCAAAGCTAACAAAGCCAGTCATTACAACCAAAACAGCGCGTGTTGCAGCTGCAAAAAAACCGGTAACAACAGCAGCACCTGTTGCTAAAAACAAACCTGGAACAAAAACCAATTCGCGGGTAGCCAAGTCCCATCCGTCAGCAACAAAAAAACCGCTGGCAAAAGGCAATAAAACCAATCCTGCGGCGATTACAAAAACGGATACCAACAACAAGTCATCCGAGGTCACTTCTGATATTGAATCCGATAAAAAATTACCGGTTATTAAAATGAAGGAACCTTCCATGATTCCCACCGTATTAAAAAACAGGGAGAATGAAGTTGTACAAACTTTGGTAGTTAATACCAATGAAATTACCATCAATATTTACGATAATGGAACGATTGATCACGATACAATTTCTGTTTATCTCGATAAAAAATTGGTGATTAATCATAGGATGCTTACGACCGAGGCCATTGTATTAAAATTTAAGATGGATGAAAATACCGATTATCATGAGCTTGTAATGGTGGCAGATAATTTGGGGGACATTCCTCCAAATACTTCGCTGATGGTAGTGAAGGCGGGCGACAAACAGTATGAAGTTCGGATTGCATCAACAGAACAAAAAAATGCAGTGGTCATTTTTAAATATGAAAAGCCCAAATAAATACAACCGCTCATCCTAATTGGTCATTCGCTTTGACCAGTAAACAATAATTTGTTTTCTCATATATTTACTGATGCGCAACCTGATTCTGACTGTACTTATGCTATCTGCTTTTATTGCAGGTGCGCAGGATTTAAATGGCATTTGGCGCGGAACGCTTGTACAGGCCCCAGGCGGTTGCTATCCCCAATATAATATTGAATTGCAGGTAAATTATATTCCGACGGGCAATACACTTAGCGGCAAGGCTTACGATTATGTGGATACCTCTAAATTTGTAAAGCTTGATTTCATCGGCCGCTATAACAGCAATACGAAAAGACTGGTTATTATTGAGAATGATTTGCTGGAAAATCATGTGCCGGACGCGTGCGTTCCCTGTATTAAAACATATGATCTTAGCTGGAGCAAATCTGGCAACGAAGAAATATTGACGGGTGAATGCAAGGGCCGCGAATTTGGATCCGCTATGGCCTGTCCATCGTATAAAATAATATTGAAGCGTGTAGCAAAATCTGATTTTCCCATTGATATAGAGCAGAAACCGGAACTACTGGAATTGCAGAAAAAATTAAGTCTCAAACCGCGAAATAAAGAACTTGTAAAAACAATTATTGTTCCGGTAAGCGAAATAAAACTTGATTTCTACGACAATGCCGAAATAGATAACGACACTATAACGGTACTGCTAAATGGAAAATTGCTGCTCTACAGGCAGATGCTAAAAGCGACCCCGCTTACCATTACCATGAATGCTTTTCCCAATACAGATTATGAACTGGTCATGTACGCAGACAATCTTGGCACCATTCCGCCCAACACCGCATTGCTGGTGATAACAGCCGGCGTAAATAAATATGAAGTGCGGCTTGCTTCCAGCGAAGAGACAACTGCCGCCGTCAAATTCAGGTACGAGCCGCCGCCGGCGAAGCGCCAGTGATCTGGTCTGAAGTGTAAGGCTTACGGCAACAGCGTTTTATCCTGCCTGCATAATAGATAATGAATGATTGATTGGAGCCTTTTTGCCGGGGTCAATATATCTTGAACCTGTTTATCGTAGCTGAAAAACCGCAATTCGTCGCAACATTTTAGAAACTCCGCGTTTTACTGCAATATCTTTCTAATTTGGCGGTATGAAACCAGCCTGGTACACAAAAAAGTGGGTCATTGTATTGTTACACCTGGTTGCGTGGACATTTTTCATTTCTCTGCCATATTTGTTGCGGTCTCCAGAGAATGACAGACCACATGAACATAAAGAACCTGATGATCACAACCCATTTTTTTATTTTTTTCTATTGATGAGTCTTAGCTGGGCGATCTCGTTCTATCTGAATGCCTATACACTTATCCCGAAACTGATATATAAGAAAAAGTACTGGCAGTTTACTGCAGCCCATGCGGGCACGTTTGCATGCACCCTTATTATAAAATATTTTTTGACATTACTCCTTTTTGAATCAACCAATTTTAACCTGAGAGACCTCTTTTTTAATCTCCTGATTTATCTTTTCATTTTTGGTTTAAGCACTGCGTACCAGCTGATAGGTGACAAAGTAAAGAGCGATAAGCTGACACAGGAAAAACAAAATGAAGTATTGAAAACAGAATTGTCGTTACTGCGTTCACAGGTAAGTCCGCATTTCATGTTTAATGTACTAAATAATATGGTGGCACTGGCGCGCAAACAATCAGACCTGCTGGAACCTTCGCTTATAAAATTGTCTTCCTTAATGCGGTACATGCTGTATGAAGCAGATGAAGACAAAGTATCGCTTGAAAAAGAAATGGATTACCTGCAAAGCTACATCGACTTGCAGCAGCAGCGTTTTGGGAAAAAAGTGCAGGTGAACGTACACATGCATACCATGGATAATCACTACCAGCTGGAACCCATGCTGCTGATACCATTTGTTGAGAATGCCTTTAAACACGGAACCGGGATGATAGAAGAAGCACAAATAGATATTGACCTGGAAGCCGAAAAAAATATTTTACAATTTACAGTCAGCAACAAATACAATCCCGCCTCAGAAGAAATAAAAGATAAAACATCGGGCATCGGGCTCACAAATGTAAAAAGACGGCTAAATTTACTCTACGGAAAAAATCATACACTGTTGATATCAACAAATAATAACTGGTTTGTTGTTTCGCTGAGAATCAATCTTACTTAAAAAGCATTGCTGATTTTGTGCTTCCGGGATTTTGTGATTTCCGAAATCTGACAGCATAAAAATCGATACATCGCAAAATCAGCAATCCTAAAATTTCACCCATGATACAATGCATAGCAATAGACGACGAGCCATTGGCGCTGGAATTACTGGCAGATAATATCAGCAAAGTTCCTTACCTGGAACTGGTGGCATCCTGCGACAATGCCATGGAAGCAATGAAAATTCTGCAGCAGCAACCGGTGGATCTTATTTTTCTCGATATACAAATGCCTGGCCTCACCGGGTTACAGTTTATACAAACCCTGAAAGAAAAACCCATGTTCATTCTTGTTACAGCCTATGAAAAATATGCGCTGGAAGGGTTTAACCTCGATGTTATTGATTACCTCGTAAAGCCGGTATCGTTAGAGCGGTTCATAAAGGCCTGCAACAAAGCCAATGAATTATACCAGCTAAAAACTAAACCCAGACTGATCAACCCGGAGAACAACCAGGAATTCTTTTTTGTAAATGTTGATTATAGTTTGCTAAAAGTAATTTTTGATGACATTTCTTACATTGAGGGTTTAAAAGATTATATCAGGATTCACCTGAAAAGCACGTCCAAAGCCATTATCACGAGAATGAGCATGAAGTCCCTGGAAGACCAACTACCGGCTTCACAATTCATCCGCATACATAAATCTTATATTGTATCATTGAAACATATTACTGCAGTGAGAAAAAACAGTTTGTTTATTGATACGCTGGAGCTGCCGGTAAGTGATAACTACCGTGATGCCATTGCAACTGTAACCGGCAGGCAAGGGCAGTGATAACTACGTCATTTTCCGCTTTCGTCGCAACATCTTTCTTTTTCATCTCATTTGGCTTTTACGGACCGGGCAAGGGTTCTACTTTTGTTTTGCAATTAAGCAACACAAAAAATAAATACACCCATAAAAATCAAACAACATGAAAAAGAAATTATTAACACTCATTGCATTTGCAGTAGTAACTATCACCAGCGCATTTGCCGGCAGCAATGATATCAGCAAAAATGCATTAACTACTTTTTCCGAATCATTTGCAAAAGCATCCAATGTAAAATGGGAAAAAAATGAAACCTACGACAAAGTTTCTTTTCAACTCAATGGTCAATCACTCAGCGCGCTGCTTTCTGAAGAAGGTAAACTGATCGCTGTTTCGCGTAATATTTTATCAACTGAGCTTCCGATTGGGTTGCAGACAGCGCTTGACAAAAGTTTTTCTTCTTATTGGATTTCTGATCTTGCTGAATACTCGGTTAACAATGAAACCATTTATTATATGACCATCGAAAATGCAGATGAAAAAACAACACTGGAAAGTATTGGTACGTACGACTGGTCTGTAATGAAAAAAACGGTTAAATAAGTTGCAGGTTGCCGCTCATAAAAAAAATAGAAAGTGCTGTAATACGGCGCTTTTTTTGCTTTTTACCGGGGCAGAATCCATAACTTCGTTTGATATTAAAATTAAATTTATTTATAAAACAATTCAGAAAATGAAAAAAATAATTCCTTACGTATTGATGGTTTCAGCAGCATTTGGTACAATGTCTTTACAGGCACAAACAGCTGATGAAATTGTAAGTAAACACATTGATGCACTCGGCGGAAAAGACGTAATTAAAAAGGTCAACTCCATTTATATGGAAGGTTCTACACAGGTGATGGGCAATGAAAGTCCGACAACAGAAACAATATTAAATGGAAAGGGCTATAAAAACGAATCAGATTTTAATGGCCAGAAAATGGTGCAGTGCGTAAATGACAAAGGTGGATGGACGACCAACCCGATGGCTGGTGGTGGTGCACAAGCAATGCCTGACGAAGCATATAATTCAGCCAGGGGCCAGTTAAATGTAGGCGGCGCTTTGTATGACTATACGGCAAAAGGCAGCACAGTAACGTTGCTGGGGAAAGACGGCAGTGCATATAAGCTTAAACTGGTAACGGCAGACAAAGACGAAACGACGTATTACATTGATGGTTCAACTTATTACATATCAAAACTTGTTAAAAAAGGGAACGTAATGGGTCAGGATGTGGAAATCACCATAGCATACACTGACTATAAAAAAACTGATATCGGGTATGTGATTCCCTTTACCAGGAATATAGATTTAGGTCAGTTTCAGGTATCTACCACCTTTACAAAAGCAGAAATCAACAAACCAGTTGACCCGGCTATTTTCAATATGCCTAAATAATACTGAACGGTTTTATTAAAATATATTTTTAAAGAATGTACGTAAAGGGTGACGCAAAGTCGCCCTTTATTTTTTTACTTTTTTCCACAAAATTTCGCGCAAATACGCGAAGAATCTCACGCAAAGAAAAATACGCTTGCTGGTGGCGCGCGGCGGACGCTACGGAGCGACGGACGCAAAGAAAAACTGCTAATGTATTCGGAATCTCCGCGATCGCTGCTTCTT
>JBDUAY010000057.1:0-18340 GCA_040004415.1 Bacteroidota bacterium
GGATAAAAAAGGGCAAAACTGTGCAAATAGCTCTCACACGCATAGTTAGTTTGTTTTTGGTTACTAATTTATCATTGAACCCTTTTAACCATTTTACACAGCAGGGACAATTACAACAAAAATATATAAAAAGCATGCTGGCATTGCCAGTAAATTGAAATTTAATTTAATTATTTTTTAAGTGGCATGCAGCGTTTCTATAGAAACTGTTTTACTCTTCATTATGAATGTTAATCGCATTCTCCGCTTGTTTTACAACGTTAGATCAAATCCACTTCTTTGCAGCACAGCAAAGCATTTGTATCATGAAAACAATAGCGCCTATTTTATACATTTGAAGATTTTTTTATCATTTAAAACGCCCAACCGGTTAAGCACAATCATTATCTTATCATGTAATCATTTGTGAAAAAACAAACATGGATATTGATACCATGACCATTACTACCCTTAAGTGATAAAGGTTGCCTGTGAAGGCCTTTAAGACATACACGGCATAGCCATCCTTTCCTTGCCGGTCTTTAATATACTGCCTGCAAAGCCTGTTTTATACGTCTACGTGTTTCCCTTTACTTTTTACAAGCCGTAGATGCGTTTACTTATTCAGGATAACAATCTCATCCGCATGATGGCTGGGGGTGTAATCAAATTGCAACGAACCTCCCTTACCTGTCTTTATCCGTTTAACTGATTTGCTATTAATAGAAATAGTATAGTAACTATTGTGCCTGAGATTACTGATATTATAACCCATTTTTTTTGCGTGCAAATCTCCTGATGACTGCGTCCATGCTATCCGATCCTGGTTCCAAAGTTTTATATCGAATACAAGTTTGCTGCCAGCGCTGGTCTTCATTTTCATAGATGCCTTATCATCGTTGCCATTAAAATACCGCAGTTCTTTATCCAGGCTAAAAAAACCAAAGCCAGATTTTGATATAACGGTAAATTGATTATTTGATACACCATATTTATTGGTATCAAGATCGATTATCAACTTTTGGTTCCGGTAATTGTATTTTATTTGGGTGCCTGCTAATTGTGCGGTAATATGGGGATCGAGGTAAAAGCGGTTATACAAGGGGTTTATACCATAGATTGACTGATATAAACCAACTACCGAAAGACTGTTCCCGGAGAGGATATCATCCCCTAATCCATCTTGCTTAACGCGTCCGTAACGCTGAAAAGAAAGTCCGTCCTTTGCATATTGCGCCAGTACATTCTTTACATATTTTAAAGCAAGCGCAGGTTTATAAGAAGCATAGGCTTTTACGGCAACTGCTCCCCACGATAAAAAAATATCGCCATTCTCATAATTCGGAAACGGGAATTGCCAATCGTTTCCTTCACCCGGGGCATAACTGTACATGCAAACGGGCCAAAAGAAAAGATTCTCTTTTTGCATCTGGATTTCAATATTATCCAATATGGTTTTTCTTCTTTCATCATCATCGCAAATACCATAGGCAATTGCCATAAAGTTTACCGGCGTAACCATATTGTTTCCATGGCTGGATCCATCTTTATCTCTCCAGTGGACGTAACACTTTTTTTCATCATCCCAAAAGCCGCCTTGCGATACAGGCTTATTGAAACTCCGTTTTAATTTTTCAGCAAATTGCCGGTAATATTTTTCTCGTCCCGCATTGCCGAGTTGTTTTTCAATCGCCGCCCACAAAGAAAGCGCGTGATACAGTTTCGCGTTTACAAATGCATTTTCGTAAGAAGCCCATATTATATCTATCCAATCACTACCCCTCTTTTGTGTATGGCTATCCGTTATCATTTCAACGAGGCCATTGTTATTACTATCCCGTTTTAATATCCAGTCGAGCGCCTTCTCGCATGCAGCCTTTTGCGTCTTCATCCAGGCTGCATCACCGTTTTGATCATACAACTCTGCTACATTGCTAACAAAGTCGGGATTAGCATCCAGCAGGTACCCCCATTGTGTTTCATAAAAGCCTTTTTTATTTACCTGCCCGGGCATTATGTCTTCATTCGTGTATGCCCACCGCGCCCATACCCGTCCATCTTTCTTTATAGCATTGTCGCGGTAAAAATCAAGACAATCCCTGTATCCGTTTAAATAATTTTTATCGTTGATGCCGAGGCCCAGCTGTGCAATGTATTGTTCGTGCAAGCAAATGGGCCCAAAAGGTGTGTGCCAGCTGTTGCCACCAAAATGCTGCTTGTCAATCACGCCTATCCTTGCAATCGTATTGAGTACCGCAGTTACTTCAGTCTGATTTATGCCAACCAAATGGCCACGATCAAACCGATCCGTATAATCAAAATAAGAGAGTGTAATGTGTTGAATTGTTTTGCCGGAACGCATATTAACAGGCGCCCATACCGCAGTGGTATCACGTACAAATAATCTTCTGTTGGTGCCGGAATCAAAACGTGGTACAATTTCATTTTGCGCAATGGTAACCGCGTACCCCAATCGGTCTTCTTTCGTGCGACTGTAATCAACAGCGACCTCTTGCCCGGGCGCATCAACAGTTATCATCAGGCAATTACCTGTTTTACTGTTCCAAAATTCTGATTGCCGGGTATGAACACCATATGTATCCAATTTTTTATTAAACAGGTAGAACCAGGCAAGTCCTCCATAGTCCTGGTAAGCACCTGTCCAGGTTTCTATATGCTTAAATATAAAAGCAGGTAATGCTACCTGCTCGGCGATGACCGGCTTTGATAAAGTTCTTTCAATATCAAATTTTATATTTTGGGATTGTATGCTGAAAATCCAGGTTTCATGTATTGTAAGCGCCTTATCGCCGTATACAATTCCTGCAAGCCGGATGTTGTTACCGGAAACTGTTAAAACCGGAGATGATGCAAGATGCAGGGTTGAATAGTTAGCGTCTTTTGTGCGGATGGAAGAATACACGCCTTCATCCTGCCGTATTACTTCCTGATCGTTAATAACAAATGCGGCAATATTTGCTTTCTTATTGTAATCAAGCGTTATCCTCATTTTTTTATTGCTGAATGTTATCAACTTTGCAGTAGCATCATTATCGACTATTATGCCCTGCGGGAAAACCCTGTCTGTTAGCATAATAAAATAAATAAGGAAACATAGATGCAACAGGCTTTTAGGTATCCCCATAATAAGTTGTTTGAATATAATGGCAGTGTGCCAGTTAAAGAATTTATGCCTCAACGGGTTTCAAGATAGCAAAGTTTTAGTATGCTGATGCTTATGCTATGCTTTAACCAATAGCTGTATGGCTTTTTATTATTTTAACAAATCTAATAATTGATGATACCCGTAGATAATCATAGATTTTTCATAGGATATTGGATAAACCGGGGCAGCATTTCTATGCAGCCCCTTCTTCATTTTCTCCGCAGATTACTACTACATAGCGTGTCAGAATTGATCACGACTACCAGCGGCCTGTTTGATTGATGCCATGTTGCCTTTTTAGCGATCGATCCAAATAATCCTGCATCCCACAAATCCAAATTCAGACAAAGGCCCAGCGCTTTCAGATAACGTTTTTATTTATCCCGATGTGGTTGAGGAATATATGGAGAGAAATGAGCACCCCGGTTCGTTAGCGTCCTCCACTATCCTAAAAAAAATATAAAAGCCTACGTCATAAATTATGACGGGAGCCCGGGACTAATGTGCAGACCATGCCAGTCAATCATTCCCCACCAGCGATAATTTGTGCAAGTCTTTACACACTGTCAGGGACATTTTGCGCAATTAATTGAACCAGGGAACTGTTTCTTACCTATAAAACGAGTACATAAGACGGGGGAACGCTATTTGCAATACCCGGTTTCAGCATGCAGCCACGGAAATGAATTTTTTCCTGGCATTATTCATTCAACCAACTATCAAACATTCAACATGAAAAAAATTATCTTTTACGCAGGTACTATGTTTCTTATTGCAGCAGGAAGTTCTTGCGGCAATGCTTCCGGCGACGCAAAAAAAGAAGCGGATAGTACCAACACCGCAAAAATTGACAGCGCAAAAACAGCTGATACAGTTGCTTCCCAAAATAGTCATATGGCCGACCTGAAACCAGATGCTGATTTTGCAACAGCAGCTGCGGATGGTGGCATGCTGGAAGTAGCACTTGGTAAGATGGCCGTAGAAAAAGGAGCCAGTCCTTCAATAAAAAAGCTTGGCGCGTTGATGGTAAAGGATCACTCCAAAGCAAACGATGAACTGAAAGCAGCAGCAAAAGAAAAAAACATTACACTGCCTGCAATGATGAGTGATAAGTGCCAGAAAAAGGTGTCTGATTTGTCAGAAAAGAAAGGTGCTGATTTCGACAAAGCGTATGCAGACCTGATGGTTAGCGATCACAAAGATGACATTGATGAATTTAAAAAAGAAGCTGATAGCGGAATGGATAAGCAACTTAGTGCCTGGGCAAAAGATAAAGTACCTGTACTGGAACATCATTTAATGATGGCTGAAGATGCAAAAAAAGCGGTCAATAAATAACATATAATTGTTATCGTAAAGAAAGGCTGGTCTATTATAGGCTAGCCTTTTTTAGTAATCCTGATCACGTACTCTTTTTATATTGTAGAATGAATTCTACAGGCAATAACTTTTTTAGAAAAAAAATGTGGGATTTACATTCATGTATAAGCTACAGTCCTTTTACTTTCATGTGGCATACTTATTTATATCTAGTGGACTGAATTAATACCGAACGACGTAGTAATGGTTAGACTTACAGCCATCGGTGTGAATTGATTTTGTGAAATAATACAATACAGGATACAACCAATCACTGGCTTTACTGTTAACACGGGTACAAAAAAGAATTATACATCATTTGCACAAATGCTTTGCTATTCCGCTGAATTTGCCAACGATTAATTTCTGTACATATAGATCTGGAACAGTCCGTAAACGAGAGTCATGGAAAAAATTTTAACCGCTAAACGCATTGCCATTATTGGAAGTGGCCCATCTGGGTTATTCCTGCTAAAAAATTTGCTGAACAGCAGCGATCGAAATTATATTGTTGATATTTTTGAGGGTGGAAATAACACCGGCAGCGGCTTTCCGTACAGTCGCGAAGGTTCCTGCTATGAACATATCACCAATGTGTCGGGCAATGAAATCCCATCGCTAGTCTCCGGCACGGCTGAATGGTTAAAGACGTTGCCGGCTTCTACTTTGCATAAGTATGGAATTGATCCAACCGATTTTACGGGCTACCAGGTTTTCCCGCGTTTGCTGTTCGGCGAATATCTGCATGCGCAATTTGAATTGCTGCTACAACAAGCAACGGAGAAAAACATTACGGTTCATCTTCATTTAAACAGCCGGGTTACAGATATCATTGATGACAAACAGCAGGAACTTGTGGCAATAGAGGTGGGCACAAAAAAATATACAGGTTTTAATCACGTAATTATTTGCAGTGGTCACCAATGGCCTAAAATTCATGAAGGGACACAACCGGGATATTATGATTCACCCTACCCTCCTGTTAAAATTGCCAGACATTTTAATCACCCTATTGCAATTAAAGGAAGTTCTTTAACAGCAATTGATGCAATACGCACGCTGGCACAGCATAATGGTCAGTTCAGCCGCGACACAAACAATAAACTTATTTTCACTGTCAACGAAAAGTCAAAAGATTTTTCTATCGTGATGTATTCATTGCAGGGTTTGTTACCCGGCATCCGTTTTCACCTGGAAGATTCGCATTTGTCTGCTGATTCACTTTTATCAGATAAAGAAATTGAATGTCACCGCGCTGAAAATGACGGATTCCTTTCGCTTGATTTTATTTTTGAAAAAGATTTTAAGGAACCGTTGCGCGTTAAAGATCCTGCATTTTACAATCATATCAGGGATATGAGTATGGAAGCATTTGTAGATGAAATGATGAGCAGGCGTGAACGCGCGGAACCTTTTAGTTTGTTCAGGGCAGAATATGAAGAAGCACGGCGATCGATTCAAAAAAGAAAGTCTGTTCACTGGAAAGAAATGCTGGCGGTATTAAGTTTTGCGATGAATTATCCGGCCAAACATTTTTCAGCGGAAGACATGCAGCGGCTGCAGCAAACATTGATGCCGTTAATCTCTATTATTATTGCTTTTGTGCCTCAGGACTCCTGTGAAGAATTGTTTGCGCTGCACAATGCCGGTAAGCTTTCTGTTATTCCGGTGGAAAAGAATAGTAGAGTTGAGCCAGCGCCTGGTGGTGGTGCTGTATACCATCACACAGACGAAGAAGGCCGGACTTATGAAACCATGTACCAGACATTCATTAACTGTACCGGGCAGCCGCATTTATGGATAAAAGATTTTCCCTTTTCAACTTTAGTACGAAACGAAACAGTTAAGCAGGCCTTGCTTCGTTTCCAATCGGTTGAAAAAGCCTGCGCATTGAAAAAAGAACATGCTGAAAATATTGAAGAGCACCCTACAGGAAAATATTTTTTGAAAGTTCCAGGCCTTGCTATTAGCGATAACTTTAATGTTATCGGAAAAGACCAGCTTCCGAATCCACGCATTTATATTATGGCGGTTCCATTTATCGGCGGCTACAATCCTGATTATTCTGGTCTTGATTTCTGTGAAGAAGCTTCAGGTAAAATTGTTCAGGATTTTTTCGGTCAGTCATCACCGTGAGTTATTGAGAATCCTCCAGTAATTCAACCGCCGCATGGTTGTTTTGCTGTCTTGCCAGCTCGAGTACAGATAAACCACGGGAATCCAGTATTGTTTTATCAGCGCCATTTGCCAGTAATAATTGCAATACATTGTTACGGCCAAACATGGCGGCAAACATAAGTGCAGAGCCACCATTCCCATGTTGCAGGTTGAGATCAGCTCCATTTTCAATCAGCAACTGCGCAATGTTAGCATACCCTTTAAATGAAACGCCCATCAATGCTGTATTGCCGCCTGTATCCTGCGCATTAACGGATGCACCATTTTCAAGCAATAGCTTTGCTGCTTCATACTGGTTATTATAGCATGCAATAATAAGCGGTGTAAACCCTTTTTCATCGCGCACATTCAAATCTGCATGTTGAATTATTAGTTCTTTTAATACAGCTATTTCGCCTTTCCGTGCAGCGGGTATAACAAGCTGGTTAAGTGGTACCATTCAATAGTTTTTTACAGCCGAAATTGTTTCAGCGCACAAATTAATTAGTTTTAGCAAGAGGGAAATCAAATTATACGCCAGCGCTTATTTTAATAACAACATTCTCTGTAATCTCATCTTCCGCAGGTGTAAACTTATCCCTGAGATCAGAAAGTTTGTCAGACAAATCATCAAAACCATCGTTCAATTTTTTGCGGGTAACAGAACCTTTATCGGGAGCCAATAAAATCCCTGCAACAAATCCGGCGAGTAGTGCTATTGTTATCTTATTCATGTTTTGTTGTTTTATGATTGAACTATCAAAACTAAGGCCAATGAATTAAACGCATCATTTCTAATACAAAGCTGGAAAATGGACTCGGTTCATGTTTTACTTTAATAAATCGTTGAATATAAGCATTTTATTTTTTTTCAACGATGTGAACAAATGTCCAAAGGCATTTGCAAAATAGACTTTAAAAACAACCAGCCCAGCTTTACATCAAGGATAAACGCGTATCATCTTACACATGTAGTATGCTGGAGGAGTAAATGCTCCTAAATTTATACGGGAAGGGCAACGATCAGCGTGCATGGACAAATGGATATATGTGGAAATTTTATAACCAAAAAGATAACGAATAATCCCCTGCGCGATCTGTGAACCCAGGAAATGACCCAGGAAATAAATAAACAAACGCAGATCTTGAAGTAACACGCAAAAATTAACGTTCACCAATACCGTAAAAAATAATTTTAATAACACCGGCAGCTTTGATAATTTCAGGTTGCAATAAAACCAACAACATGATAAAGACTGGTCAAACAAGTATGAACAACGAAGCCAAACACGATAGCGTGAGCGGCTATGCTTTGTTGAACGGACTGAAAATGTATTATGAAATTCAGGGTGCAGGTACACCGTTGGTTTTAATTCATGGCGGAGGTTCTACCATCCAAACATCATTTGGACGGGTACTTCATTCCTTTGCAAAAACCCATAAAATAATTTCCGTTGAGTTACAAGCCCACGGACGGACTGCTGATATAAACAGACCATTAAGTTTTGAGCAGGATGCCGATGATGTTGCTGCATTGCTAAAACATCTGAATATTAACAAAGCCGATATTTTTGGTTTTAGTAACGGAGCTAGCACAGCCCTCCAGTTTGCAATCAGGCATCCGGAAATGGTTAATAAAATTATTGTTGCATCAACCTTCTATAAGAAAGATGGTGCGCAACCCTGGTTTGCAGGCGCCATGGACAAGGCAACATTTGAAGGGATGCCGCAACCGTTGAAAGATGCTTTTCTGGAATTAAACCCAGATTCAAATGCGCTCCATAAAATGTATGAAAGAGATGTCACCAGGATGCAATCTTTTTCCGATATTTCAGAAGAACTTATGAAAACAATCAGCGCACCGGCATTTATCATAATTGGCGATTCAGATGTTGTGCGGCCCGAACATGCAGTTGAAATGTATCGCCTGCTCCCGCATGCTAAACTTGCAATACTTCCTGGCGGACATGGGGATTACATCGGAGAAATAACAACGCCGCAAGACAGCACGTTAATTGCCGCAACCGTTTCAATGATAAATAAATTCTTACAAGAACCTATAACAACACAGGGTTAAAAGGGTTGAACAAATATGACTGCAGAGCGGAAAGGCATACGATCGAACGGGGAGAAGCAGATCAAGCCACTATCAGCATTGCCAGTAGCCGGTACATGCCGTAAATGCAATTATGCAACCTATGAGGAATTAAAAAGCAAGCGGTTGAATTTATGAAACCGCCTCTAAAAGAATTCTATAATACAGAAGCATTGTTTAAAGACGGCCCAGGCAATTGGTTTTTATTACAACAATAATAATAACAAATATGAAATCAATATTTGACAAAACAACAAGAGATGAATTAGTAAACAGAATTCATTTACTTAACAAAGACAGTAGGGCGCAATGGGGTAAAATGACTATTTCGCAGATGCTGAAACATTGCACGCAATGGGATGAAATGGCACTGGGTAAAAAGAAATATAAACAATCATTTATTGGCAAGTTGTTTGGCAAGATGGCCCTAAAAGATATGATGAAAGATGAACCAATGAAAAAAAATATGCCTACTGTTCCTTCTTTTAAAATAAAAGAGAACGTTGATTTTGCTGAAGAAAAAACGAAATGGATCAAACTACTGGATGAATATGCGCATTTCTCAAACGATGGCTTCATTCATCCTTTTTTTGGTTCCATGACGAAAGAAAATACCGGCTACATGGTCTACAAGCATATTGATCATCACCTGCGGCAATTTAATAGTTAACTTTTATTGCATAAGATAAAAATAGCAGGCAGCGCACATACCAAAAAAAAAATAGTGAATATGAGCATTAATTTACAGGCATATTTTGATACCATTAAAGTTAAAACGGGCAAAACGCCGGGCGACTTTAAAAGATTGGCAGCGAAAAAAGGCTTTGTTATTAAAGGAGTCATCAAACCAACCATAAAAGCTACAGAAATATTTAATTGGCTAAAAGATGATTTTGGATTAGGACGTGGTCATGCCATGGCTATTTATCATATATTAAAAGAAAAAAGTTAAAATTAAAAATGTCTTTTGCTACTGGTTATTGCGCGTAAACGACTTCTGAAATTTTATAATTTCTGATTTTTTTGCAGCATGACATAAAAGTGAAAAGAGCACCTGGAAGATTCGGTATGAATAAGTATTAAATTAAATTCTCGACTTCTATTCGTGTTATTCACTGTATCAGTTGGTATCTTTTTTACCTCATAATTACGACAAAAATTGAACGACGCAATCCGGAGATGTTTACTATTATTCTTGTAAACGCCTGTTAAATTGCACTACCCCGCATATCGAATCTTTCTACCTCTTCTGGCTGTTATTTTTCATTTCGTAACATAGCTCCACAATTCCGTTTTTGTAAGCTGTCACATTTTTCAGGTGTAACGCTTGCTCATGACCAGTTTGGTCAAAAAACGGTAATCCATCACCCAACATAACAGGGAGAATTGACAGCCTTATTTCATCAGCTAAATCTAAACGAATGAAATCTTTAGCCAAGCTGGCCCCGCCGACAAGCCAAACATTCTTATAGTTTGGTTTTAATCGTTCACTGACGAGCTTGTGCAGGTCTCCCGAATAAATTTCGATATTCTGCCTGTCAACCGGCAGCTGTCTATGCGTTAATACAATCGTTGGTATATCTCCGTAAACCCATCCATAAGATTTGGAAAGCTCCAAAGCATGTTCATAAGTATGGGAACCCATAATATAGCAGTCTATTGTTTTAAGAAATTCCGCTGCATCTTGGCCGGCAACCCCGTCCCCGTAATTATCAGATGTTTCAAACCACGAAACGCTATTGTCTTTTTTGGCGATATAGCCGTCAAGACTGGAAACCATATGTATTGTGATTTTAAATAAATCTTTCTCCATTTATTTGTTATTTGAGATGATGTATTGCCGGACATTTGTTGGATTTGTTAAACGATCGAACCGGTATCTTTCTCCAACGGAACTCACAGCTCGTAAGAATTGACTTATAATACCGCATACCGGTCCCGGGCCGGCAGGCAATACAAATTCTTCCTCAATTTAATAAAACTGCAGATTGGAAGAACATGCCGGATGACTACCCTCAAAAAAATAATGCCGGCCCTCCCCTGCTTTCAAAAGACATTCACCTTAAATAAATGCCGGTCTCAACCACGGCATACTGCGCCGCAATAATGAGCGTTTTACTTGGGTAGGATTATTCCCTGACACAAATATTTAGATAGCGCGCACGACCAAAAAAACGGGCAATAAAAAGAGAAAATGTTTGTACAAACAATATGGACGTGTATAAATTTTCCCAATACAACCGTGCGATCAGCGTTAAATGAATGGCACGCTTTTTTAATTGAGTATAAAAAATATTAATTATGCCAGCAACTAAAAAAGCCCCAAAGAAAACCGCTGAACCAGTATCGGATTCACGGTTAACCGAATTTTTGCACGATGAAATTAAAGACATTTACTGGGCAGAGAAACACATTGTAACAGCTTTGCCAAAAATGAAAAAAGCCGCCACATCACAAGAATTGAAGGATGCTTTTGAAGAACATCTCACAGTAACAAAAACCCATATTGAACGCCTGGAAAAAGTATTTGAATTGATGGGTGCAAAACCACAGGCAAAGAAATGCGAAGCTATGGAAGGCATCCTGAAGGAAGGTACCAGCATTATTGAAGATACCGAAGAAGGTACTGCTACCCGCGACGTAGGTTTAATACTTGCCGCACAGAAAGTAGAGCACTATGAGATTTCAACATACGGAGGACTGCGCCAGGTAGCAGCAACATTGGGACTGGATGACGTGGCTGAATTGCTGGAACAAACGCTGACCGAAGAAAAAGAAGCGGATACCAAGTTGACGGAAGTGGCAGAACAACATGTAAATTATGATGCTTCAGAAGAACAGGAGTAAGGTAAGTTTGTAGAATATAGTGAAACAGAAAAGCGGTAGGTGTACCGCTTTTTCTATTTCTAGTTGTTTGCGGTAAAATTTCTTCCACTGTCTCCTGTAGTTGGCCGGCTTGTTAAACATTGACATGAAATGTTCAATCCATTTGGTTCAACAAGAATAGTATGGATAAGAAGAAAACAAACCTATATGTAGAAAACCATATAAACGATTAAAGAAAAGCGTCTCTTTCCTATGCATCGTGCTGTGGGAGTAAAAATGAAAAAGTGCTCCCTTTTCCAGGTTCGCTATCAATTAATAACCGACTGTTATTTTTCAGCAAAAATTCTTTGCACAGCATCAATCCGAGTCCTGTACCCGGTTCCTGCGCAGTTCCATTGGTACTGAAATAATTATTGGAATCGATTTTTCGGATCGTCTCAGCGTCCATTCCCCTGCCGGTATCGTTTACAAATATTTCTATTGCGTTTACTGTATTGCGATAGCCAACTTCAATAATTCTCGAGGGAGGAGTAAACTTAATGGCATTTGATAAAAGGTTGCGGAGCACCAGTTCAATCATATCCTTATCGCCCATAACTGTGCAAGGGTTACTGGTATCAGACTGAATTACCTGTTGTTTTGCGACTGCAGGCAGTTGTAACAAGACAATTGTATCAGAGACTATTCTTGTTATATCCAGTGCCTGTATGTTTACTCCCTGCGAATGCATCTGCGATTTGGCCCACTGTAATAAATTCTCCATGAGCCCGGTGGTGTAATTAAGATTATTAATAACATCCGGCATTATAGCCCTTATTTTCCTGGGTGGAATATCCTGTTCCTGTATACTTCTGAAAAGATTACGCAGTGAATACATCGGTGTTCTGAGATCATGCGCAATAACAGAAAATAATTTATTTTTTACGCTGTTCAATTCTGTTAGTTCGAGGGTCTGTTGTTCCAGTAATACGGCATTTTCGGCAATCTCTTTATTTTTAGCCAGGATGCTGGACTGGTAACCGATGTTTTCTTTTTTTATCAGGAACAGGCCAAAGAATATAAATGCGATACCGGTAAACTGGTTGAACAGGTATAAAAACATGTTGGCAGATTCAAGCTGGAAACGGTGATCCGACCAAACAACGGCCAGCATAAAATAGCTGATCATATTAAACGATACAGAAAAAAGCATCGTGGTGATTTCCTGTAAAAAGAACACAGACAAAATACCGTATAGGATAAAAAACAATTCTGTACCCATATGAATGCCGCTCATATACACCATGCTGGTAGCAACCGGGTAAGAGATGAAATAGAAAATAATTCCTGCTTCATGTTTCTGGCCGGCATTCAGAATTAGCACAATGACACTTATCAAAGCAGGCATACATGCCACCAGCCACGACCACTGCGAAAAATTTTTGTTATGAAAAAGGCCAGCTACGGGGATAATAATTCCACTTAGCAGTTGAAAAAAATTGAGTTGGTTAAAGATGCTGAGTTTACGTTTCTCGTAATCATCCATCGACTGGGAAGCGCCGATCAGTTTAATGGATCCGTGCATTTCCTCCAATTGCTTCCTGGTATCCGTTATCTCCTGGGTAACCGCAACCACTGTACGCTCTTTCCAATCAAAGCTCCCTTTCCTTTTGAATGAATCCAGCCATGCAATTACATTGACAGGTTTAGATTTCTCGCCGAATCCGATGCGCGGTTGCTGAAGGAAATTCATGATAAATAAATTAGGGTTGATCCAACGATTCCTTTTCACAGTACGGCGTATTAAGCCAGGCAATTACCAAATTAATATGATATTTTTTAAGATGCAATTATTTTCCAGCCTATCTTTTTACAAGTTAATTGCAACAAAAGGCAACTCTGCTGGCCTGATCAGAGAGTTTGTTGCTAAGTGTATTTTGGGCAGAAATATTTCTTTGGCGGAGATAAAAAGTAAAAGGGTGATGAAGGATTTTACGCGATATACGGGTTGCATTTGTATTGTCTAACAGGTATTTACAACAACAATACAGATTAATTTACATTTGATTCAGCAAGGACAGCGAATAGTTATAAACTGAAATAATAGTTATTACAAATGTATAAATCAATTTATTGTACCGCGCTAACCATTCCGGAACAATCATATTGAAACACAACCAGATTAACGAGTAATAGTTTTAACCAGCGCCAATTTTGTTCCGGCTTGCATACATAATTCGAATGCTTTGTATAATTCTAATATCGGCCTGAAGAATGATTTATTACAAAAGCATGTTCTTGCGGTGCAGTCATTTTATCAGCCTGCTGAACTTCTATTTTTATGTCCTTACATTGGCCATCTGCGCGCAGTATACTAAATAATTTCACTTTGGCATTTGTGCGGCCGAACAACAATATCCGATCATCGTTTTTTATTACCGAACATAACTTTTTATAATACGCCAGCTGTTGATGTTGTTCTTTGTTGTGCATCAGGTGCTCACCCTTTTCCAGGCTTGCTTCTTTTGCCGGGTTTGTAAATGCCGACTCAATATTGGTTGTCTGGATGGGGTCTGGGGTGAATTCCATTACATGTGCATTGAAATGACCCATCCAGATGCCTGCGCTTTTGGTGTGTGTCACAGATATAAGCTACCTGTAACATGAATGATTGCAACTGACTAAGATCATGTAGCCCTATGATGGTCATCCTTTAATTGTTTACTGATATCAAATAATTTTACTGGTATGTCAGCACCTGCCATTGACCAGCTTCAATCTGAAAGCGCCACCTGGAAAAGACTATTGTCTTTTTTAATGGATGAAAATATTCATCTCAAAAATCGCATGTCCGATATTTTAAAGACAGCATGTGACACGCATTTACTTGCAAAACTGGAAAATTTTCAAACCAGTTTTATTGCTACCGATACGCTGGTGGCCTTGCTGCGTGATGACGTGCGGGAATTTGAAAAAAAATTACTGGAAGATGGAATTAATAACCAGCTTGTCAATAAAAACATTGCTGGCAGACTACAGAGAATACGGCGAAACATCAGTGGCGCGGAGCGTACATTCAATCAACGGCAAACCGCTTTTAACTATTACTTGTCCGAGAATATTTAACTTGTCAGTTTAACAGATTTTCGAGCTTTTTTTCGTGAACGATAGTGATTACGCCTTCTTTTAATTCGATTAATTTTTCACTGCGGAAATCACTGAGCGTTCGTATGAGTGATTCTGTAGCGGTTCCCGCAATAGTGGCCAGGTTTTCCCTGCTGATATCAATTTGAAAAGTTTTCTGCTCGTCACCCCCATATTTTTTTTTCAGCAACAAAATGGCGTTGGCTACTTTTTTTCGCAATGAGTTGTAGGCAAGACCCAGCAACTGGTTTTCCTTATCGGCTACATTACCAGCCAGCATCCGGATAAATTTTTGTGCAATGGCGGCGTTATTATTAACCAGCCGCATAAAATCATCTTTAGGAATTATGGCCAGTTCGGTGTCTTCGATTGCGCTGGCAGTATCCCGGTAGACAGATTCCTGCAGCAGCGCAGTATATCCAAGAAAATCACCGGCTTTGAAAAGATCCGTGACCAATTCTTTCCCATTGTCATTACGTTTACAGGTTTTTACTTTACCGCTAATGATAAAGAAAAGCCCGTGCGGATGATTCCCTTCCGAATAAATAGTTTGTTTTTTCTTATACATATTCGTATCCATCCCCTCCGTAAAAGACTGTAAAATATTGTTTCCGGCGGATGTGTTCATTAAGTATTGTACGCCGCCCAAACCGGGTGCCAGTTCTTGTTTCAGCAAATCCATTTTTTTAAGACGGCTGTCCACTGCGTTTAGCAACTCGGTACCATTAAATGGTTTGGTAATGTAATCATCTGCGCCCAGTTCCATCCCTTTCCTGAAATCACCGCGCTCCGTTTTTGCGGTCAAAAAAATAAATGGGGTGTTTTTTATAGCATCATTCTTATGAACAGCATGCAACACTCCATATCCGTCCAGGCCTGGCATCATAATATCACAAATTATCAAATCGGGCGCATGAATTAAAGCTTGTTCAACCCCTATTTTTCCATCAGCGGCAACAATTACTTCGTAGCTGGACAATTCAAGTATCTCCGCTGTATTATCGCGGATGTTGTCATTGTCTTCAATCAACAATATTTTTTTCTTTGTCATTACTTTTACATTTGGAAGCTGATAATAAATTCAGTTCCTTTTTCCAGCTCGCTGTTGCAAAAAACTTTCCCGTTCATCAGTTCACTGTAACGGGATACAATGTGCAGGCCCAAACCAGTTCCCTGTATCATACCTGCATTTGATCCCCGGAAAAATCGTTCCATCAGGTGTTGCTGATCCTCGCTAGAAATACCCATTCCAAAGTCTTTTACAGTCAATAAAAATATCGCTCCTTCAAAATTGGTTTCTATATGAATTGGGCTGGATGCACCTGAAAATTTGCTGGCATTGGAAATCAGATTCATGATGATGTGCTTAAACAACGACGGATCCAGCACAATTGTAGCGGCGCCCTGATGTGTGTAAACCAATTCCTGGTGTTGCTTCAGGTTGTTTTTAATTTCTTCCAGTGTAGCCGTTACTAATTCCTGGATATTAAAAGCGGCTGGCCTCACTTGTATTTTACCTTCCTCAATTTTACCCACACTCAGAAAATCATTGAGGATATCCGTCAGCATGTGAACGGAAGAAATAATCCGCTGCAGGTGCTTATCCCTTTTCGGTTGTTCATCGGTGGTAGTATATTTTTCAATAAGGTAAGTAGATGAAAGAATGGTGCTGAGCGGCGTTCGGAATTCATGTGATGCCATGGATACAAACCGCGATTTTAATTCGCCCAGGTCTTTTTCTTTCTCCAGCGATTTTACAATTTCCTGTTTAGACACTTCCAGCAATTGCATGGCATCGGTTAATTGGAGGGTACGCTGGGCCACGGTTGATTCTAAATCATTGTTCAATTTAATAATTTCCGCCTCCGCATTCTTTCGCACAGATATGTCACTGATGAACGCAATCATGTATTTTTCATCCTTATCTGTATAACTGGAAAGGCTCACTTCAACCGGGAATTCTGTACCGTCTTTTTTACTACCGAATAAATCAAGACCAACTCCCATCGGGCGGCTTTTTGGATCTGCAATATAACCGTCCCGGTCCTGCACATGGCGGTGATGATAACGGCGCGGAACCAGCAGTTCGATGGTATTGCCAAGCACTTCGTCTAATGTATAGCCAAACAATGTCAGTGCGAAAGGATTAACGGATTGGATAGCAGCTTGACTGTTAACTACTACTATGCCCATTGATGCATTGTTAAACAGTGCCTCATACCGGTAATAATTGTTAATCGTATTTTTAGCCACCTGTTGCATTGCGTAAATGTAGTTACAATTACACGATACTGGTGCATACCTGACCAACATCAGTTTTGCCACTAACGTCTGTCATGTGAAATATATCTGTGCAGGCCCACCTTTGTGATCTAAAAATATCATTCATGTTATACGCAATTACAACCGCAAAAAGCGAAACTACTTACAGTAATCGTACTAAAAGTCATTCATTTGTCAGTGCTTTTTTTCAATGGGCTGCTATGCAGGATAAAGAACACCATTTAGGCTGGACCGGCATATGCCTCCTGGCGACCGCGGCTGTGTTGTTCCCGTTAACTATGACTTTTATCCTGTTAAATGGTGCAGTGTTTTCGCTAATGATCATTGCCATGATTGCATTGGTAGTCGTGATGGTATTAAACTTTGCATCCATGCCAACCCGTTATACAATCCCTGCGTTTGTATTGGGTATTGCCATTGACATCGCAGTTATCCTGACAAGTATTTTTATTTAACCGCTCATACAAGATGATCTCTATGGAAAATGAATACCCGCTTGCCAAAACCGTAGTTTCAAAAAAAACGATATTTGATTTCGCCCGCTATATCGGGAGCCTTACAACCGCAAAAATTTCAGGAGTTTTCCTGGAAAGACAGCATGGTGTACTGCAACCTGTACTTCGGAATATGCATGAAATACCCGTCGTAGAAAAAATTACAGCTGATGAAAACGCGGTTTCGCGGGCATGTTGTGGTAAATGCCAGCAAAAAAATGCGACTTCGTTGAATGCCTGTCACGACAATGAGAAAGATATATACATGGCAACGGCCGTTACCGAATCGATCATTAAAGAAAGTCGTTTTTCTGACTTGCTTATTCTTGATGCGGAAATATCATTCGATGACAAGCAGAACGGCATTCTTTCTGATGTAACAAAGGCTGTGCTTACAAAAACGGAGTGCCCGGTGATGATCGCACCGTATGCTTTTTCAGGTATCGAAGAAATTATTTTTGCATACGACGGAAGTGCTTCCGCTGTCTATGCTATCAAACAATTTATTTATTTGTTTCCTGGCCTGGCAGATAAAAACATAATGGTGGTGCAGGTAAATAATCCGGGAAATGAAAGCATTACAGAAAGAAATAATTTGCTGGGTTTTTTGCAAACGCATTTTTCTTCAATAGGGTTTCACACATTAAGCGGTTCTGCCAGCGACACGTTGTTTTCATACCTGGCAGGCAAACAACATGCAGTGGTTGTCATGGGTGCATTCGGATCGCATGATTCAAGCGGCAATTACCGCCGGAGTACAGCCGAACCGTTGGTAAAAACAATCAACCTTCCACTATTTATCGCCCATCAGTTTTAACAGAAATAATATAGCTGCTGAATTTTTTAACCGGGTTTATT
>JBDUAY010000058.1:0-18330 GCA_040004415.1 Bacteroidota bacterium
CAATCAGGTTACTCACCACATCCAAATCAACCTTTGCCTTCAGGTTGAAAGGTGTTATCATCACGGGAACAAATTTTTTTTCAATCAAATTCATATAATAGAAATTAAATCTGAAGAAGTTTTTTGATTTTGGAATTTTGTGATTTTATGATTTGCTTAGTCAATTACACTAAACGAAATCACCAAATCGAAAAAAATTAGAAATCGGTATTCGTCACTTTTCAACCAACTTACCACTCTGTCGAAATTAGAGTGACAAAATTTGATTCCGTAATTTGCTTAACCAGTTACGCTAAAAGAAAACACCAAATCGTGCAATCATAACATTAGCAATGGCCTACGCTACCGTATTCACCAATTCACCAATACCATCAATCACTATCTTAATCACATCGCCACTTTGCAAAGTGAAGTTATTATCAGGTACTACGCAAGTGCCCGTCATTAGGTAAGCGCCTGCATTGAATGAATATTCGCGGTATAAAAATTCAACCAACTCTGCATGCTTGCGTTTCATCATGTCAATGGTTACACTGCCATCAAACACAACAGAACCATTTCTTTCAATCTGAATAGCAATGGTAGCAGAGGGAGTAATAGGCTCTTCCGTTACCAGCACACAAGGACCGAGCGCGGCACTACCATCATACATTTTAGCCTGCGGCAGGTATAATGGATTCTCTCCTTCAATGCTCCGGCTGCTCATGTCATTGCCAATGCTATAACCAATGATCTTGCCTGAAGAAGAAATCACCAACACCAGTTCGGGTTCCGGAACATCCCATGTGCTATCTTTTCTTATTCTTACTTTGCCCAGCGGCGGCACTACTCTTCCTGCTGTTGATTTAAAAAACAACTCCGGCCTTTCGGCATCATATACTTTATCATAAAAAGTAGCACCGCCGCTTTCTTTGCTTTCTTCCATACGCGCTACTTTACTGCGCAGGTAAGTAACACCCGCAGCCCATACTTCCTGTGAACCTATTGGAGCCAGTAACTCTTTTTCCATGAACCATTCCTGATCTCCTGCAGAAGGCAACTGGTATATTTCCTTTTGTACCTGCGCCCATAAATCATCCCTGTCAATAAATACATCCCAATCTGTTTCACCAGAAATAAAATAATCATCTTTGTATTCAATAATAATTTCTGATTTCGTTTTATAGATTTTCATGCTGATTTTTTTAAGTATTTTAAAGGATCTCCAAAAATTAGGATTTTATTTTAACCTCATCTGTGGTGCGCTGCCAGGGAGAAAATAAGGAAAATTTTCAGAGAATTATCATTCAAACATAAACAATCAAATTCATCCAACAATTTTGATCTGTTCTCCTTTTCTTTTTGCAGCTGTCAACAACAGTCCGGCCAAAAAAATAGTTAGTGTTCCCACCACAATTGTCATGTTTGTGTGTAGCGGATTCCGTAAGAATTCATATCGCTCCGGCAGTTTTGTTGAAAATGTCATCCACAGAATAACAACAATACCAATAATCACCGCGGTCAATGCTTCCTGGTTCTGTGTACGCCTGCTGATGAGACCCAGCAAAAACAAGCCCAGCATACCTCCCGCAAAAATTCCCGACAATTCCCACCAAATATCCAATATACTTTTGCTGCCAATCATGGCAAGCCCGGTACACAAACCTGCAATGCCAAACACAACGGTAGAAATATATAAGCTCCGCAAATATTGACGTCCATTTAATCCTGGCCGGAAATATTTCTTAATAATGTCAATTGTAAAAACAGTAGCCGAGGCATTCATGCCGGAACTGATTGTACTCATAGCCGCAGATAGAATGGCAGAAATAATCAAGCCCAGTAAACCTGTTGGAATTTTTGTTACCATAAAATGTGGTAATACTTTATCTCCATAGTCAGCGGGTTGTAGTTGTGCAGCCGTGTTTGTTATTTGTTGTACGGATGCAGCGCTATGTAATTTTTCAGTTGCCGCTGTTAATTTCACCGGCTCAATCATCTCAGGATGCACCTGGTAATAAGCAAACAATGCAGTGCCAATAATAAAGAACAATAACGATGCGGGTACATAGATAGCAACACATAGCCAGACTGATGTAGACGCCTGTTTTTCAGAACTGGCCGTATGATACCGTTGTATGTAATTTTGATCCATGCCAAAATTATTAAGGTTGATAAAAAAACCATAACACAACACCATCCAGAAAGTAGATTCAGTAAAATTAAAATCGCTGCTGCCTAAACTGAATTTGTTGTTTGCCGCCGCAATATGAATTACTTCCCTAACACCTCCCGGAATTTCTCTTATTACCAGCCATAATATTAATACTGCACCCAATGTTTTTATAATCCCCTGTACCACTTCTGTCCAGATAATGGCTTCCATACCACCCAATACTGTATAAATTATTATACAAATACCCATTACGATCATAATTGACGCCATTGAAAAACCGGTTAGTGCCTGCAGACTTAATGCAATGCCAAAAAAAATAGAACCCATGCGTGCAAACTGCGTTAATAAAAAACAAACCACTGCATATGTTCTTGCCCATGGGCCAAACCTTTTCTCCAGGTTAGTATACGCAGAAATTTCCCCCGTGCGCCGGTAAAACGGAACAAAATATTCAGATGCCATCCAGGCCGCTAATGGCATCGACAAACTAAATACGAAAGCGTTCCAGTTGCCACCAAATGATTTACCGGGTACGCCTAAAAAAGTATTGCTGCTTAAAAAAGTAGCGTAGATAGAGAGGCCTATGGCCCAGCCCGGAATTTTTCCTGATGCAACAGTAAATTGTTCAGCATTTTTATTTTTTCGTGAAAAATAAATGCCTATTAATACCATCGCAAGCAGGTAAATAAAAATGATAGCAATATCTAAAACAGGCAAATTGTTCATCAATCGTTGGTTAATAACAGATCTAATCTTCCGACGGTTTGGTAACCTTCACTACAAAGCCCGGCCATTTACCATCAGTAATGCGTTCTCCTTTTAATTTTGATGGGTCAATCATTACATGTTTTATACGCTCACGTCTCCAGGTATAAACGATATGCACCATCCCATCATGTGTTTGTATTACAGATGGGTAAGAATATTGACTGACGGGTGAATCTTCCAGTATCGCCGCAGCCAACCATGTCTTTCCATCTGTTGAAATAGCAACATTCAATGGCGTTCTGGCTCCTTTGCCATTTGGTAATGATGAATCTGGCTTTACGTGATTATACACCAATAATTGCCGTCCATCCTTCAACGTCACGGCATCTGTTCCTGAATTATTATTAGGCAGCGGCGTTGCTTGCATCGCACCCCATGTTTTGCCCCCATCCCCGCTCCATGATTCATTGATTGTTCTGTTTTTACTTCTGCATAAAATTTGTAAACGTCCATCTCCATATTTTAATATGCTGGGCTGAATGGCAGATACTGTTGTACCATCATTTAAATCTGCGGACTTCGTCCATGTTCTGCCTGCATCTTTCGTATATTCAAAATGAACTTTCCATCCATTTTTTTCTGTGCTCGAAGGACAAACCAAAACGCCATTCAGTAGTATTGGTTTATTTTTTATGGGGCCAAGAAATCCTTCCGGCAAAGCCTCCCGCGAACTCCAGGTATTGCCATTGTCTTTTGACCTTGTCATCCAGCCTGTCCAGCCTGCTACATTCGGACCAATTTTAAAAAACAATAACAGTTCCCCGCCGGGCACCTGGTATAAAACAGGATTATAACATGCGTAACGAACACTATCATTCATTACTCCATCGGCGGCTTTTGCCGGATCTGTCCATTTGTTATTAATGAGGTGACTTGTCCAGATACAAACATCTTTGTTTCCTTCTTTTGTTCCACCAAACCAGGCTGCAATTAAACCTGCAGGCGTCTCTGCAATGGTGCTGGCATGGCTCTGCGGAAAAGAAGCTTTTTCAAATATAAATTCATCCACCAATATTCCTTTTTTCCATTTCTCCTGCGCATCAGCATTTGAACAAATAATTAAATTGACTAACAATATCAGCCCGGTTATTAATGTACATTTCATCTTTTACAATTTTATTGTTTGATTTTGTCCGCTTCTTTCCGCGCTTTTACTTTATCAACATAAGTCTTGAATAGTTGATGCCAGTTGCGACCATTACCATTGAGGTATTGTTCGCATTTGGTTTTATATATCTCAAAGATGGCCGAAACTTCTTTTATACTTTTATAATCGATGGCCTGCTCCCTTGCCTGCTTCAAGTTTTTTAGAATTTCAGTTTCTTCTGTTGTGGTCAGATCCGGAACGATGGCCCGGTAACCTTTCAATGTAAATGCAACTTTACCGACTGTGTATTTATCCAGCACTGCTTCTGTCTGCGCGGTGTCCAGTTCTGATCTTAATACCATCATCAGGCTGTCGTGAATAGTCCTGGGTTTTGTTGAGCAAATAATAATCTGGCGATCCATATCTGAAAGCTTATTTCCGGTCGCAGGATCAATACCAGCAGGCACCAATGTTGCCGGGTGACTGTTATGCCAATCGCGAACTCCGGTCAGATGTTTTAGAATGGCAGCTTTTACTTTTTGTGCTTTGCCTGCATCGTTTAACTGCAAAGAAGCAGTCCAGTCAGTCGCTTTTTTCTCCAATGCTTCATCATCTTTTGCACCTGTTGCTGATGAAACCTGGTTAGCAACAGTTGGTTGCTGTGCTGTTGCCAAATTTAAAATCGAAAAAATAATGGCCATTGAAATCGTACAAATTATTTTAGCATAAAATTTCTGCATGTTTGTTTATTTTATTGCCGATACAAATTGATATTGTCCACTGCCTGCTTTTATAACAGCAACTCCATTCTCAAACTTTATTAATTGAAGACTTGTTGATTTTGCTGTCGCTTGTCCCGATTCCTTTATATCGTTTACAGCTTTTGCCGGTATATAAATGATAGCAGATGCATTGGCCGGTATTTCAATATTCCAGGTTAGCTGATCAGCTTGTTTTTTCCAGTGGCTGCTAATTTTTCCATAGGGCGACTGGTAGTCTGCATTTGCTTCATATAATCCATCAACAAATGAAGGTTTCATGATCACCTGTTTAAATGCAGGAAGGCTGTCGGTGCTTTTAATGCCACCTAAATTCTCAAACATCCATATCAATAAATCACCAAGGAGCATGATATGATTTTGCGAATTCATTTGAGGATTAGCGGTGTTCCCATTCCACAATTCCCAAATGGTAGTGGCTCCCTGCCCGATCATGTATCCCCAACCTGGATAAGTAGTATTGCTGGCAAGAGTAAAAGCCGCTTGCGGTTGATTGTTTTCCGTTAAGCCACGCATTAGCCATTGGGTACCAATAACACCCGTGCTGATGTGCATATTATTTTCCTGCAGCTTTTTATAGATATTCCCGAATACCATTGATCTTTTTTCATTTGGTACCATACCAAAATACAACGGCAATAAGTTCGCCGTTACCGTATTGTTATCATACTGATTGAGTGATTCGTTAAAAAATTTTTTATTGAAAGCCTTGCGGATATTACTTCCCAGTTCATCGAATATTGTCACATCATTATTTTTTTTGCTGATGACGGCGAATCGTTTCATAATTTGTAGCAAACGATAATAATAAGCGGTTGCCAATAACGCTCCATTGGTGTTGCGCATGCTATCGCGCGACCTTGTCAATTCCAGGCTCTCAGGCGGTACGCACCAATCGCCATATTTATCTTTTGTAACGATAAAATCTTTCATGTATTTGTCCTTCATGTATCTCATCCATTTTTTCATAGATGAATAATGCTTCACGATACTTTGTTCGTCGCCAAACTGGCGGTGCAGCATATCAGCAACTAAAATATACGTACCCGGCCAGGTAACATTGTCGCTGTAATAATTCCAGAATGCAGGTGCCACATCAGGTATTGATCCCTGGACAGTTTGCGATTCTTCAATATCATCCAGCCATTTTGAATACAGTGCTGCATTGTCAAACAAAAAACTTTCCCCCGTTGAGCCGGTCGCCCGATCGCCCAGCCAGGGCTGCCTTTCGTTGCGTTGCGGGCAGTCAATGGGCATGCCTTTATAATCTGATGCGATGCCCCACCATGCATTTCTTACAATAGAATTAATCGTACTGTCGGAACAAGCAAAAGAGCCAATTGTTGCCAAATCATCAAATACCAATTCACCTTCAAAATTATTAATGGCAGGCTCACCAGGATATCCCTGAACTTCAACATATCGAAAACCATGATACACAAATGACGGTTGCCAGGTTTCTTCATTTCCGCCTTTTAGGGTATAGCTATCTGTTACCTTCGCATCCCGAAGATTGGCTCTGTACAGACTTCCATCCGTCTTCAAACTCTCTGCAAAACGCATCACTACTTTATCATTTCTCTTCCCCGTCACTGTCATTTTTATCCAGCCGGAAAAATTTTGCCCCATATCAAGGATGAACTTATTTGTATCTATTTTCTTCAGAGATATTGGCGCAATCGACCGCATTATTTTTATTGGCGGGTTCATTTGTGCTTTCAATTTACCCATGGGTGCTTTTACCAATTCTGGTTTTAGCCATTTTGAATCATTGAAATCAATATTACTCCACCCCGAAGATTCTTTTGTTGCATCATATTCTTCTCCATCATATTCATTATTGGTTCGTATGGGCCCGTCAACATTTAATTTCCATGATTCATCACTAACAACAATCTTCTTTTTACCATCCGCATATTCAATTTCCAGCCGTACCAACATTTTAGGATAACCAAACGTATTTATCTTCTTTGGTTTATAGGCTTGCCGCATAGTAAAAAAACGTCCGTTACCTAATACAGCAGCAATGGCATTATTTCCATGCTGGATTTCATCGGTTACATCATAGGTGTTATACAAAACAGATCTCCGGTAATCAGTAGGAGCTGGCGCCAGTATACGATCACCAACTTTTTTACCATTCAAAAACAGTTCATATAAACCAAGCCCTGAAATATAAACAATAGCTCTTTTTACAGCCAATCCGGATTGAAATTGCTTTCTGAAATATCGTGCAGATAACCTTGACCATTGTGTAACACTGTCCCAGGACGAAGTTTTATCATAACCAATCCATTTTGCTTTCCAGTCTGCAATATTTAGAAGGCCAGCCGACCAGTACGCCATTTCGCTCCAGCCGGATTCACCTTTATTAGTAAAAGATTTTATTTTCCAGTAATATTTTTTTCCGCTTTTCAATTCTTTTCCTTTATATGAAACAAGAATAGAAGCGTCTGAATTTACTCTTCCGGAGTTCCATGTATCACCCTCATTTTTTTTCAATTTTTCTGCACTTGATGCAACGATTATCGTGTAACCGGTTTGCTGTATATTTTTTTGCGTTGATTGCAATTGCCAGCTTAGTCTTGGAATTTTAACATCGATGCCCAACGGGTTTGTCAGCCATTCACATTTGAGGTTGGTCACCGTTACCTGCGACTGCAATGCATTGGCGGAGCTTACTATAAACAGGATGCTATAAAAAATAATTCTCTTCATTTTTTGTTGCGCTTTTGGAACAAACACCTGAACTTCATTCAGCATCGTTGTGTCACTCACCTGTACTTTTGTAATTCTATTCGGCTTTACCCTGCATTGTTCAAAATTCCTGCATTTCTAAACCCTTTTTCTTTTGCATGGCAGCATTCAATTTTTTAGGGTTGCATATACAACGCTGCTGATCCACGGGCATCCCCCCTGGCTATTATTATGTAAGCCCTTCAGGCTTGCTATCACCACATTCATCCACAGCATTTAACCTATAAAACATCCACCACTCATTGGTTAATTCCAAAATCAAAATACAGGACCATCTTTAAGGCCCTTCCGGGATCTTTATCATAATCATAAAAAATATTTTTCATTCCCATAGGTCCGGTAGTTTCATTGCGCTGGGTTTTTGTACCAATAGCAGCGATACCCTGCATAAATGAAATATCTCCTTTCGGAAATATGGGTTCATAATTATGCCATTGATCTGTCTTCCATGCTGGCGTAAACAAACGCAGGAACAAATCTTCATTCTCTGTAAGCACGGTAAAAGGTTGCCCGTTTGTAATAAACTTACACCAGTAGATATTTGAGTGATAGCCTTTAAATTCAGGATAGTTCCAGGTTTCACCCGTTTCAGTATTGTTATAGGCTTTATTCCAAATACCAAACAGGTTTCCTTTCAGCCTGTTTTTCCAGACACGGTAAGGGCCGTTGCCCATGTATTGAACACCTTTGATGCTTGCTTCCGGAAAAGAAAAATTCACGCCAATAAAATCAGTAAAATAAGCGTCCGGAAAATAATGGATTTCCATTTTTAGAAGACTGCTTGCATAAATTGTCCATTGCAATGTATTGAACGCATTCTTTTTATTATAAACTGAGGATATAATAATTGAATCACCCTCTTTTTTAATGGTAAACCCTGCAAAATTATTACTGCCTTCCTGTATCACCGGTCCGTTGTTAAAAGGAATGATATCATTGCCGCTTCTCACCTCTTTTAACAAACCATTCAGTTTATTAAACTGGTAAGTATTCTTTCCTGCTCTTACGGTATAAACAGAATCCAGTTCAGAAAAGCTGACAGCATCATTTCCACTCTTACTGATCATTTTACCTGCGACCACGGAAGGCATTGTAATGGGAAAACTCCAGGTGAAAATCTCTCTGCCATACCTGTCATTTACTGTAACATACAAAACATCATAATTCTTCCAGTTGACAGGCAATTTTATCTGAAGCGTTCCTTTTGCTGAAGGTTTAATATCCGGAGCATCGATATTGCCGGTAGTCTCCATTTTATTATCCAGTTTTTCCAGCTTCCATTTAAAACTGCACTGGTTGGTATTGGTATAGAAATAACGATTCTCTATGTTCAGCCGGCCATCAAATGCATCCGTAATTTCTTTTTTCTCAACATACACCGGGCTCCAGATTTCTTTAATGGCATAGTAACTTCCTTCTTTTTCATGATAAGGCCCTATTATACCATCTGCACCATGGTTACCGTCTGTATCAACAGAATCTTTTTTATCTTTTCGTACCACTCCTTCATCTGCAAAATCCCAAAGAAAACCACCGGCACTCAATGGGTTCTTCCACATCGTTTCCCAATAATCTTCCAAACCAGCACCATGACCGCCATCGTATAATCCGTGTAAAAATTCCGTTGGCATTATAATGTCATGGCCGTGTTCGTAATTTCCAATGCCGTAATTATACTCGCGGTAATGCTGCGTTTCAATACCACCAAACAATTGCCAGGGGTGTACTACAGGCCTTTGCTGAATATCATATACTGCAAATAAATGATCCAGTTCAAGATTATGACCGCCTTCATTTCCATTGTTCCAGAAAATAACGGACGGATGGTTTACGTCGTGATCAATCATTTCTTTTAAGAGCTTTGTCCCGGTGGGCGTATCGTAATGCCCATGCCAGCCGGTTAATTCGTCCATGACAAACAAACCCAGCGAGTCGCATGCATCCAGGAAATGATCATCGGGTGGATAATGGCTCATCCGCACTGCATTCATGTTCATGTCTTTCATCAGCAGTACATCATCAATACTTATTTTTTTACTGGTGGTTCTGCCGCTGCCGGGCCAAAAAGAATGACGGTTTACACCTTTCATTTTTACCTTCACCCCGTTTACATAGATGCCATCTCTTTGTTTTACTTCTACTGTTCTGAAACCAAATTTCTGTGTAACAGTATGCAATGCATTACCCTTGTTATAAATAGTAATAACAGCTTTGTACAGATTTGGAAATTCCGGGTTCCACAATTTGGGCGAAGAAAATTTGCTGTTTAAGAGCAATAGATTTTTATTATCACCACCGTTAACCCCGGCTATCTTTGCAAAAGAAGTTCCATCTGCATCAAAGATTTCAACCGAGGCTTTGTCAGCATAATTATTCGAGGTAAGTGCAGCTATAAAACTTCCATCTGCTTTCGCATTAATGTCAACCTGCTCAATAAAGGTAGCCGGTAAAGCCTCCAGGTATACAGGGCGAAAAATGCCACCAAACAACCAGAAATCTGCTTTGCGCTCTGCAGCATTTACGGAAGCGTTGGCAGAATGTTTTGACACCGTTACTTCCAGTAAATTATTCTTTCCAAATTTTACCAGCGAAGTAATATCATATTTAAAAGCATAAAAAGCACCCTGGTGTATTTCTCCGGCCAG
Source organism: Bacteroidota bacterium (assembly GCA_040004415.1). Taxonomy (GTDB): domain Bacteria; phylum Bacteroidota; class Bacteroidia; order Chitinophagales; family Chitinophagaceae; genus JACMLD01. The sequence continues at coordinate 10,192 of JBDUAY010000058.1, forward strand.
CTTTCCATTTATCTTTACTTCGGTATCAGTCATTGATCCTTCAAAAGCAATCTTAATTATTTTACTTTTCCATGTTAGCGGTACACTAAATGAATATTTGTACAGACCTTTTTCTTTTCCGCGCACGGTGTCTTTGGCAAATCCATAATCATATTTTCCAAAGCCCTGCAATTCCCAGCAGGACGGCACTGCAATGGTGGTCCATTTATTTGCATTCATTCCGCCGGTACAGAAGAAGCTCCAGTTTACTGTGTTATCATTACCGGTACCCGATAAATATTTTATTTCCGTTGACTGGCATATTGCCGCCATTGGAAAAAAGATCAAACAGGGAAATAATATTTTAATGAACCAGGCTTTTATTGAGCTCACCACCACCCCCCTGTCATTAAAGGTTTCATTAAATACAAAGCTTGCGTGTGTCAACCTTCTGTTCATTTAAATTGCTTTTCAAGCGGGTTGTTGGTACGAAAAGGAAATGCAGGCAATCCTTCCTTATTATACAAATTAGGATGATCGGCTTCATTCCAGCCAAACCTTACTGCTGCAGGCTGTTGTATGGCGGCTGCAGAAACTTCTACTTCATTGTCTTTAATTACAGCTTTTGCCGGAACAAATTTTCCATCCGCCGCTGCAATGGTAAATCCCTGCAAAGGCTGGCCGTCATTATCAACCAAACCACTGCCGGTGTTTTTAAAATCAATGACAATTTTATTCCCTTCCACTTTCATCCCTTTGTACAATGGGCCTGTCCAAATAATATTTTTTCCATACACATTTGCCAATGCACACAAGGCAAGGCGTTTTCCTATTTCCCATTTATAATGCGGATGAAGATTATCCAGATCAAAATTAAGATCTGTGGTTGCCACCATCGCTGTGTTGGGGATTTTCAATGCCAGCTCCTGTGCTTCCCAAAACTCAGGCAGGCTTTCTTCCGTATAAGCTACTTTTCCTTTTGCTTTAGCGTAAGCAAATGGCGCTATCTGCACATAATAGAATGGCAAAGCATTATTCCCCCATATTTTTCTCCATTGATTAATTAACGCTTCCATCTTATACGTATACTGAATGCGCTCTCCCAGGAAACAATTGGACTCACCCTGGTACCATAAAAAACCTTTGATGGCGAACGGCGCCAGCGGCGCTATCATGGTACTATAAAATTTACCGGGTTCACCCTCTATTTTATGGGTAGAATCTGATTGATCTTTAAAAAATGGCAACGCCGTAAATGCTTCCCCGGGTATCCACGGCTCTATACGACTGCCGGGTATGGCGGAAGAAATAATTCCAACAGGAACATCTAATCCGCTGTATAATTTTTTAGCAAAAAAATATCCTACTGCAGAGAAAGGGCGCAAAGCAGAATCTTCTGCAACATCCCAGCCGCTGTGCAGGGAATCTGGTTTCATCTTTTTTCTTTCAACCAAAAAAATACGGATGCTTTTATTGTGCGCCGTCTCCAGTTCATTTACCGGCCAGTTAGTTACGCCTTGCGGCACCGTAACTTTGCTATTTTTGCGCATACTGTATTCCATATTAGACTGACCAGAGCACAACCAAACTTCTCCTACCAGGATATTTTCAAGCGCTATGGTGTTATCCGCAGATGAAATAATCATTTTTGATGCAGTGGCCGATGCGGGCATTGCATCCAGCATAATTTTCCATTTGCCATCAGCACTTGTTCTTGCTTTCTTCTTTTGCTGATTAAATTGAACTTTAACTTCATCACCAGCTTTAGCATAGCCCCATACAGGCACCGGCTGGTTGCGCTGCAGCACCATGTTATTTCCAATAATTTTGGGCAATGATAATTGAGCAGACAGATCAAAACATATCATCAATGCCAGCTGCACCAAAACTATTTTTATAATCCTGCTCATTATTATAATTTACCGGTTAATCTTTCCAGTGTATCGCCCGACGCCGCTTTCTTTCCATTAACCCAAACACTTAATCCTTTTCCTTTTTTATATTTCATTCCTGTCTTATCCCAGATAATGGTGATGTTTTTTTCATGGTATAAAACATTATCCAGGCAAAACCAATCCCACTTGCCCCCAGGCAACAATGGATTTACTTCAATAATATCATCTGCCCTTGGGCGAAGGCCAATCAGCCCCGATATAATTAAATCATCAAAAGTAGAATGATTGTAATAGCGGCTGCGTTCCTCGCCTTTCAGCCAATCACCTGTTTTTTCATCCAGGTACTCCCCTATATAAGGCAATCCTTTCCAATGCTGTGAAGTAACATAGGTTTGCAGCAAATCAAAATAATTGCTGTTGCTAACATAATGCTGTTTGTAATTATTTAACAGGTTAGCCATGGCCGTTAGTGTTTGCGAAGTTGCAAAGGGCCATACAGCGCCGTCCCACTCACACTTGCAGCAGCCATGTGTGCGAAATGCCGGGTGGCTTCTGTCTGCAGTAGTAATGCCTGCGGGTGCACAAAATGTTTTTGTATCGGCCACGTTTTTCCAGGCAACACTGTATTCGCTATCGGGCATATTAAAATACCACGGTAAAAAACCGATCTCTTCTTTCACATTTGCCAGTGTGTCTCCCTGTTCTTTGCGCACTTCAAAAAACTTATCCCTATCATTCCATAGTTTCGATTCAACCAGCTGCCGGATACTATCTGCTTTTCTATTATAAACGACTGAATTCTTATTATCCAGCGCTGAAATTTTTGCCAAAGCTCTTGCATTGCCATACATATAACTATTAATGGAAGGCCGCGGGTTCTTTTCTTTTCTTCCGCCACTGATGGTTTCTTCCATGGCATCTCTTACATCATATTGCCAGTACAATCCATCAGCCAATTTTTTCTCCTGTTCCCATCCTGCATAATCTGCTTCCAGATCTGGTAAAAGATCAACAACAAACGTTTTATCTCCATTTACCAAATACCGGTTATAAACGGCATCAATGGCCCAGCTGCTGTAAGCACGTATCTTTTTAAGTGCTTTTCCATCATTGCCGCGATACCATATTTTCAGGTCATCATCCATGTATTGTTTATCGTGCAGCCATCTTGATTCATAAATATGATGGCCCAATGCACTGGAGATTAAATTGTATTTATCAGCGTACGTACGCGGCACTAAAAACTCGGTAAATACATACCCCTGTTCAGTTTTCTCAATATGCTTTCTTAATGTCCACCAGCGGTAATAATATATTTCTTCAAAATCTTTTGCCGGACATTCAAACAAGGGGATATTCTTTTGCATCCACCACCATGCACTGTCATTGGGTATGGCCTGCACAATATTTTCGTTTTCCATTTTGTTGAAATGATCAACATAATGTTTGAATTTACCGGCATTCAGCACAAAAGGCTTTTTGTTTTCCTGCGAAAAGGAAATGCTAGACCAGGACAGGCTCACAAATAATATGCTGATTAATTTCTTCATCATCCTTCAGGGTTCAGATTTCGTTTTCAAATAACCGATAAAATATATCGCTTCTTTGTCCTTTGCATTGGCGTTGGGCAAATCATACGACTGATCCGTTGGGGTATCTGCATCCGGAAACCTGCGTGTGCTGCCAGTTCTGAACACAATACGATTGACGCTTGCTACCGGCGCAAAACACAAATTATTGCTGGCATTTGCCCCATTGATGCCGCAGGTGTAAAAACGCGTTTTGGTATTCAGTTCCAATTTTATCTTCATTATTTCACCTGGTGTATATTTTGCCAGCGATTTATTTCTATAGCCAGCTTTTGCGTACAGCACACCTGTTGAATCGAATATAAAACGGATGCAGGGCGTACCCTTTGCATCTGTTAATTCAATTTCAAGCAAACCATAATTATTTTGCTGCGGGGTTATTTCAAATTCTATTGAAGCTTTTTGTGTTCCCGGAAAAACCCGTTCTGCTTTGGAATAATCGAATGGATCACTGTCTCTTAAACAAAGCGTTTTTTGGTTATTGCTTTTTTCTATCGCCGCCCTGCACCATAGCGGACTGAATATATTCCACGACTTCAGTTCCTCTCCGTCTTTCATATTAGCAAATACATCGTTTACATTAGCTGTCTCCGTCTCTTTTACCGGCACCGGAATTTCGCTTATCCAGATATCTTCTTTGTTCATGCTGTAGGTAACCCATAAATTACCACCGGGCACGGTACCATTCATCTCCTGTATGCCGCGTACATATTGTGGTCCATAACTTTTATATGCACCGCCATACCTGAGTGAACTAATCTCACCGTTTACCAGCAATAAGTTTTTATAATTAAGCCCATCGTCACTAACGCTGATGGCTAGTGGCCACCTGTACTCTGAAGGATTGTACACGGTTGCGTATTTCCCGTCGCCGGTACGCTGCCCCCATATTTTGGCGTTGGCATTTACAAAACCCGGCGCGCGCAAAGGATTGTATAGCCAGGTTTTTCCTTCGTCCAAACTAATACTGGTGAGCGCGTACTTCCACAAGCCAACTATTTTGCCGCCGGGCAAGCGGTAATAGTTAAACGCTTTAAAATCTTTATGTATCGGTATTAAAGGATCATTCCTATCTGATTCTTCTACCATTTGTTCCATCAGCAATGGATTACCCAGTACTTCTTCGCAGGCGGCAACCAGTTCTTTGTCTTTGGCTGATGTATAAAATGGATAGGAAGTATTTTTTTCGCTGAACGCATGATTGTAACGCAAAAAATAAATGGGTCCGAAACTGCCATCTGTCTTTATCTCGCGGATGACGCGGCCAATGCCATTGCCATCATTGGGATCGTCTTTTTGACCCAATATAATTCCATAATAACCCAGCGCAAAAAAATGTTTACTTTTTGATGTATAAAAACCAATGCGCTGATGCATGACCGCCATAGTATTTTTTGCAGTATCCTTTCTGCCCTCTTTTACCGTGCCATCCGGAACTTTATACTCAGGGAAAATAATTACGGGCGCTGTCCATTGATGACCATCTTTTGATGTTTGTAATAAAGTACGTCCGGGTGGCACATGTTCACCTACCGGGCAACTTAAATATTCCAAATAAAAAAGATTGTTCCAGTAAGCCAGCATGGGCGCATGATTGTACGTCCAGCTATTGGCAGCATTGGCCCTGTTGGCGCGCATGGTTTGAATATTGTGTACACCTATTGCAGGGCCCAGCTGCCCGTGATGGTAATCTACGCTTGCCAATGTATTGCCAATATAACGCACCGTATCCTGCGCATGAATTGAGAAATTCAAAAGCAGCGATAACAAAAGCGATAATATTAATCTTACGTTATTCATTTTATTATAATGAAAAAAAATTTATTAAACCCGAACTAGCTTGTCATAAGATTAACAAGGGCGCAAAGCTTAACTGCCCATCAATCAACCCATCACCCGCTCAACTTAGCCAGCAAGTTCTTCACCAGCTTCTTCTTCACCACCACAATTGTACCGTGCTTATGGCCCTGCGGAACAGTTATTTTATTATCTGCGTTTTCAAAACTTATAAAATTTTTTGTGGCGGAGGCTTCATACGTTTTCTTCCGGTAAGAATCGTAATAAATCAGCCATTCATCTTTCGTTTTTACCACTGCCGGTCCCTCTGTATAGCCATCAGAAAAAGCTTTGGAAACATTGGTAAAGGGTCCCATTGCATTACTGGAAAAAGCCACTTTAATATCTCTTTCCATTCTTGTATTATCTTTTAAAACCAGCACATAATCATTGACCTTTCTTTTTACAATTACAGCATCAATTACACTAAACCCGGGGTCAAAAAATAATTTCGTTGGCGTAAATGTTTTAAAATCTGCTGTAGTCGTCACATACAAACGGTGATTGTTGCTGTCTGCTTCCTGTCCTTTTTCAAAACGCCCGGGTATACAACTGGCCCAGATAATAATGTATACTTTCTTTTCTTCATCATAAAATAATTCAGGTGCCCAAACATTTACAACAGAAGGTTCGTACGCCATTACAGGAATAAATTGTTCCTGGCTCCAATGAATAAGATCCTTTGATGAAGCATAACCAAAACCATTGTCTGTCTTCCAGCTACTGGTCCATACCAGGTGAAAAATCCCATCGGGCCCCTGCACGATGGAAGGATCGCGCATCACTTTCTGATTGCCCACCTGCGGTTGTAAAAATACCGTATCAAAATCATTCCACTTATACCCGTTATAACTATACAACATTCGCAAACCTTTATCAGCCGGTTCATGAAAAGAAGTAAACAGGTATGCTTTCTGCGAACAGGACGCAAACGCGGTAACCAGTATTATTATAACCAGGTTTTTTTTCATTCTTTAGTTAGCCTTTATCTGATACACAATTCACTCCAATTCTGTATTCACTCCAATACCAGTACCCAATCATTGCCATCGGCCGGTTCTCCCGGCGGATTAAATTCAACAGCGCCAGATTCTCTTACATTATCAATTGCGATTGTCGCTCCACTTCTAGGATTGAACCACTCCGCTTTTGTTACTTTAAAACTTACTTTATCCAAATCAACAGTAAAATTTCTACCGGTAAAAGTATATGCCATTGCATATCCTTTGCCTTTTGTGGCCAGTATATAATTGTATTTATCTTTCGTGTTATCAGTAATTATTTCCTGGGCAGGCATTCTGCCGAAATACGGTTTTGAAAGCATCAGTGTTTTAAGGTATTTCATTTGTTCTGCTGCAGGCGAATGAATGGTCTCTTTCCAGTTTTGATTTACGCCAAAGCTCCCTCTTGCAGCGCCCATGGTATGAAACTGCATGACTGCATTCTCTCCATAAGTAAAGCCTGCACCACCGGCAAATACGCTCCAGTAGGCATAACGCCTAACATCAGCAGCAGTCCACCTTGCCTGCAGACTGTCGTGCAAACCATGCGGAATATTTTCATAAGACGGCTCTCCGTCCATGGTGGGTTTTACTGGTAACAGTTTATAATCTGCCTTTACAAATTTCCAGTTGTCTTCACCGTAATGATTTGTTTCATTGCTGCTGGTATCCTGTGCATAATCTTTGTGCCCGCTCTGAAACATATTAAAATCAAGCCAGGCTTCTTTGTGAAACCATACCGAAGAAGATGTTCTTCCACGCGGGTGAAAAGTAATCAGGTGCCGGGTATCGTATTGTCGCAATGTTGCTCCAATTGTTTTCCATACCTCTATTTTTTCGCTGCCGGGTATATCGCCCCCATTCATCCAAATAATATTATTGTATTTGCTGTAACGCCCTGCAAGAAATTTTGCGTAAGCTGCTGCCTGCTGTGTTGTTACCTTACCTGCCTTTACATTTCCGCCCCAGATGGGCACCATTGCCATATAGATTCCGCGTTTGGCAGCTTCCTGTATTACAAAATCAATATGGTTCCAGTAATTGTTTTGTGCACCGTCTGTCATTTGGGGTTGTGCAATATTTTTGTTTACCAAAGCAGAGTCGCCATACACATTCGTATCATTCAACGCATGCAACACCATTACCTGTACAACATTAAAGCCCTGCTGTTTTCTTGTTTCAAGATACTGTACCGCTTCTTCGTTGTTGCATTTTACAAACAGCAGCCAGCCGGTATCGCCCAGCCAGAAAAAAGGTTTATCATCTGTTGTTTCAAAATATCTTTGATTGGCAGACACTTTTATCAATGGCAGGTCTGTTTGCGATTGGGCAACCGCCCAAAATAAAATAACTGCTATCGTTATAATTTTTTTCATTTTTTGTTACCAACGTTTGTTCCCTGATTAAACATTGTTGCGTCGCACTCTTTTACCGTTGTAATGCTATTCAGCTCACTTGCCTGATAATTTTTCTTCTGATTAAAAATTGTTTTCGCCTGGTGTTTAATTCAACCCCCGTCCGTACCGGCACGGCCGGGCCTGCAGGGGTGTTATATCATATATTTATCTATCCCCGGATTGCGGCGGGGCTACTCAAAATCCAAGCCCTTCAGGATTACCTTCACCAAATCATTCTTTAGTTTAACAAGTCATTTAAGTCCGGATCTTAATACTATTACTCGATACTAAAAATCTATCTTACCAGCCACACAATGCCGGTATTCTCCTTCATATCAATGTTTACTTTTTTCCCTGCTTCTATCGTTGCCTTTCCACCAGTTAATTTTCCATCGCGCATATTTATAAATCTTAGCTTAAAACTTCCTTTCATACCTGTAAG
>JBDUAY010000059.1:0-18317 GCA_040004415.1 Bacteroidota bacterium
GATAGCGTACTTGTATTTGATATTGAAGTAGTGGAAGTCAGGAAGCCATGAGCTTTTAGCTACCAACAAGAAACGGTAGTCTGAATATTTTGATATTTATAGAGACGATAATTTTGAATAATCGGTTTTAAATTTACCGGGGATCATTGCCCGTTCTTGTTAACTGGCATATTATTTCAGCATACTGCGGATATAATTTCAGCAATACATTGCGTTCTCCCAATTCAAAATCAGCAAAATCAAAACCAGGCGCAACTGTGCAGCCTGCCAATGAATACGCACTGCCATCTTTTACTGCAGCGCCAAACCAGCTGCCGGCTTTAACGAGGCATTGAAAATGCTCATTGTTTTCAGGATTGTTGCCGAGCAGGTGTTTTGTTAAATTACCTGCAACATCTAATTCATACACAATTAATGGGTCGCCATAATAAAAATGCCAGAGCTCATCTGATGCAATGCGGTGCATTGCAGAGAACTGATCTTTTTTCAATAGAAAATAAATAGCCGTAGATACCGGCCGCGGTCCATGAAAATTGGTTGATAAATGACTTTGTGGAATAATGAGATCCGAAGAATAGGTACGGGTGTAGGCGCCACCTTCTATGTGTGCGTTGAGTTGTAGTTTGGTTATCCAGTAATCAGCACCCCGCCTCATGTTATTGATCGAGTTTTACTTTCATTTCTTTTTTTCCATAATACCATGCATTCAGCAGCTCTTTAACATGCGTGGTATCTGTTGACGGGCAGGGTACAATCGTATATATTTTAAAAGACAGAGAATCTTTTGTTTCTATTGATATCTTGTTGTTATAACTTTTCAGCATCGTTATGTCTTTTAACTGATCATAACGTTTAAGGGCACGCGCTTTTTTAGTGGTGCTTTCCAAAACGAATTTATACCCCCCGGTGGGAGCTGTCGCCGTAGAATCTTTTTTTATAGAAACGACTGCCGCAATACTATCTTTTTTTAGATTACTGTTTGTTGTATCTGGTTTTTTACCGGTAGCGTCCGGAATAACTGCGGCTGTTACAGTCGTTGTATCCTGCGTTGCTGCATGCTTTGCCTCATTTTGCAAAGGCTCATTCGTGTTTTTATTGTAGAGGTAATAACCGCCCCAGCCAATCAGGGCCATTGTTATCAATAATCCTGATACAACCAGTAATTTGCCCGCATTAAAACTGCTGCCGCGCGTTGTTTCAGGTTCATTGTTATAGGTACTTTTTCTGCTGGTATCACTGTACCGCGCAGGCACTTCTTCCGTTTTTTGGGGAATTACAGTTCCGGCAGTGAAAGTATACGCCCCATCTTTATTTTTTTGTAAGGTGCCGATGCCTTCAAAATAAAATGGTTTGCCGATATTCAAAAACTGAAAAGCAGTTGCAATAAAACTGTATAAATCTGCTTCTGCCAACGCTTTCATTTTACCTGTTTCTTCTTTTATATATTGAATCAGGCTGTCATCCAGTTGAGGGCCAGTTTTACCCGCGAAAGAAATACCTTCTATGGGTATTTTTATTTTTGCATTATCGTCGGGGAGTACGGCTTTCTCATCTAATGTAAATAAACCAATACCCGGCAGGGAGAGTTTTTTATGTTGATAGAGATATGGACCTAAGAGGTTGTCTACTTTCACGCAGTTATAATTTTACACACCAAATTACAATAAATCATTGTCTTACAGCAAATAAAAGAACCTAAACGTGTTATAAGCACCCAAATTGTATTTTTGTATAAATTTTATTATGCTTACAGCGCGTGAAAAGCAGTTTATGGAATACTGGAAGCAGAACAGGGACAAAGAAAAAAAAATTTTTCGCCAGTTGCTATTTGGATTGCCATTAGGATTATTATTTGTTGTTCCGATTGTTCTTAATTTTTCTTCCGGCTGGGACAAGCGCGCTACCATGTGGGCGAGGGGACATACAGATGATAATTCTGTTTCTGTAATTATTATTGCAGCATTGGTTATCCTGGTGTTTGTAGCTATTTTTTCTAAACGCCACCGTTGGGAGATGAATGAGCAGGCTTACCGTGAGCTTGAATCTAAACAATCCAAAGAAAAAGAATAGTGCGGTGCAGCAAAAAAGTTTTATAAATGGTCTTTGGATAACAATATATTTGCGAAATTTATAGTGATGAGGAAAGTAATTGCTGCGTTTGTTATTATAACGGTTGTATTGGTTTCTTGTTATAAAAATAAAGTTAACACCACTACATGCGATTACGATCCATGTGCTTTAAAAGCGTCCGCAAATGAAATAGCCGCCGTTGAATCTTATCTTGCGGGTGCCGGAATAACGACTGCCACCAAACACTGCAGCGGTTTGTACTATCAAATTATGAGTCCCGGCACTGGTCCGGTGCCTACCGTGTGTTCTTATGTGAGTGTTAATTATAAAGGCAGTTTAACCAATGGAACAGTCTTTGATCAAACTACCGCTACTCCTGCCAGCTTCAGCCTGATTTCTTTAATTGAGAGCTGGAAAAAAGGAATACCGTTGATTAAGCAAGGAGGTAAAATACGTTTATACGTTCCGCCTTCTCTTGGATATGGACCCACTGATCAAAAAGATCAAAACGGTAATGTGGTTATACCCGCAAATTCAATTTTAATATTTGATATTGAACTGGTAGATGTGCAGTAGAAATGTCTGATGTCTGATGTGGCGATGTCTGATTACTCCTATTTTGGTTTGTATTGTTTTAGATCTGCTTTTCATTATGCGCTTACCCATTGTTTATTATTCATTACCGCAGCCTGCGCTGTTTCATTTACACATTCATCATATTTTCACACTTACACATTTTAATAGCCTGTCAACTCTTTACTCTACCTTTATAGCAAACCATTATCATTGCCACACGAAGCCATTTCTGCGTTTGATATTTTTAAAATAGGTATCGGTCCATCCAGTTCCCATACACTTGGTCCGTGGCGCGCCGCACAGCAATTTTTACAATCGCTCGAAAAGAAAAATATTTTGTTTGATGTAATTGCCCTCGAAGTATTATTATATGGTTCATTGGCTAAAACGGGCAAGGGCCACGGTACCGATATTGCTGTGCAACTGGGATTAAGCGGAGATGATCCGGTCACTTTTGATGTAAATAATATCACTGCCAAAATAAATGATATCAGCAGCATGAAGAAATTGGTGCTGAATGGAAAACATGAAATTGATTTTAATCCGGCAGAAGACATAGATTTTCTTTTTACGGAGACACTGCCATTCCATCCCAACGCATTAACTTTCCTGGTTACCGTAAAGAATGATGTAAAGTTTGCCGAAACATATTATTCTATTGGTGGTGGGTTTGTAAAAAAAGAGGGCGAAGACGAGCAGGCCGAAAATAATATTCAATTGCCTTTTCCAATCAACACGGCCGACGATTTATTACATTGGTGCATGAAAGGCCTGGCAATAAGCGAAGTGGTTATGGAAAATGAATCTGTCTGGCGCACGGAAGCAGAAACAAAAAAAGGATTGCTGGAAATCTGGAATGTAATGAAAGAATGTATGTTCCGTGGCTGCCACCAGGATGGTATATTGCCAGGCGGGCTGCAGGTAAAAAGACGCGCCGCAGCACTTAATAAAAGATTATTACCTCAAAAAAATTATACTGACTATAATTCCTGGATGCTGGCTATACGCAAAGGCGGAAGCGATTTTAAATACACGCTAGATTGGGTGAGCTGTTTTGCTTTGTCTGTAAATGAAGAGAATGCCTCTTTTGGAAGAGTTGTGACCGCGCCCACCAATGGAGCAGCCGGCGTGATACCAGCCGTGCTTCAATATTATATTACTTTTTGTGATGGCTATAAAGATGAAAAAATAATTCAGTTCATGCTCACCGCTGCTGAAACGGGCAGCATATTTAAAAAGGGCTCTACCATTTCTGCCGCGATGGGTGGCTGCCAGGCAGAAATCGGCGTTTCATCTGCCATGGCCGCTGCTGGCTTAACGGAATGCATGGGCGGCACACAGCGCCAATGTTTGATGGCCGCAGAAATTGCGATGGAACATCATCTTGGGTTAACCTGCGATCCTATTGGTGGCTTGGTGCAGGTTCCGTGTATAGAACGCAATACAATGGGTGCAATAAAAGCCATTACAGCTTCACAACTTGCGCTGCAAAGCAGTCCGGATTTTGCGAAAGTTTCTTTAGATGCTGTTATTAAAACGATGTGGGATACTGCGCTTGATATGAACAGCAAATACAAAGAAACCAGTGATGGCGGACTAGCCATTAATATTCCATTGAGTTTGCCGGAGTGCTAACCTCATTCCCCGGCCCCAGTACGAACGATGTTCATCCGGGCGGGCTTCTCCACTGCGTTCAGCACGGTACACTCCGGGAATCAGACGTGTATAACCATTGTCCCGCTTGCGAAATATTATACGCCTGAAAAATTATCTAATCAATGCGTAAAGCGTTAATACAATAAATCATATAGCGGGATGATAGCGAAATAACCTGTTTCTGAAAAATTGCCACGCCATCAATTTTCTGCCGTTACCACCATAACATGATTTTCTTTACATTTACTTTCTTGTACCGTCATCCGGAATTGAAGTGCCATATGAATAAGCGGATAAAAAAAATGATCAATGCGGGGATTTTTGCCGGGATGCTGATGTGTTTTTCAGCGGCTGGTTTATTTGCACAATCAGGCCAGCCCGAGTTCAATCGTATCGATATCAGCCAGGGGCTTTCCAATAACCAGGTAAGAAGTATATTAAAAGACAGCAAAGGCTTTCTGTGGTTTGCTACCTTATCTGGTTTAAACAGGTATGATGGCTATCAATTTAAAATATTCCGGCACAATCAGCGTGATTCCACATCACTGAGTGATGATAATATCCTGCGCATCTTTGAAGGACCTGATGATAAATTATGGATCGACACCCATAGCGGCTATAATATTTTCGATCCGGTTAAAGAGTCCGTTAACCGCGATTTTTCAGGGTACTTGAAAAAAATATCTCTTCCCAACGTGCCCATTACGCACATGATAAAAGACGCCCATGGAGATTACTGGTTCTTAATGGCGAAACAATCCGTATTTAAATACAATTCAGTTACCGGTAAAACTACACACGTCTACGAATTACCTGCCGGAGAAACGCCGATCTCTTCGTTTGCACAGGATAATCATGCCGATATCTGGATAGTACACACCAATGGCGCTATCGACAAAATAGATAATAAAACCGGCAGCATTACAAACCACTACAATGCACTGACCAATTATTTTAAAAACGAATTGGTTAACTATTCAATTTTAGTTGATAAACAACAGGAGCTTTGGCTGTATGCTTCTACGGACGCGCGCGGCGTCTTTCATTATATTCCATCATCTGGTAAGTTAGAGCAAATTGATAAGGACAGTAAGCCGTATCATTTAAACAACAATATTGTTGTAGGAGTGCTGCAGGACAACAGTAATGATATCTGGATTAGCACGGATCACGGCGGCATTAATATTCTTGATAAAACAACGCATTCCATCCGTTATATTCTCAATAATATCAATGATCGCAAAAGCCTCAGTGAAAACAGTATCACCTACGCCTATAAGGATAATGCAGATATCATTTGGGTAGGTACCTACAAGCAGGGTATCAGTTATTATCATCCTGATATAATTAAGTTTCCACTTTTCAGGCATATTCCCTCCAATACAGCCAGCTTACAATATGATGATATCAATGATTTTGCGGAAGATGCAAAAGGAAATATATGGATTGGCAGCAATGGTGGTGGACTTATTTACTATGATCGGGCCAGGCAGAAATTTACGCAATATGTTCACCACGCAGATAATAAAAACAGTTTAAGTAATGATGTAATTGTTTGTTTATATATGGACCGCCACCAAAGATTATGGATAGGTACCTATTTTGGAGGACTGGATTGTTACGATGGAAAAAAGTTTACACACTACCGTCATAATCTTGCAGACAGCAACAGTATTGCAGACGATCGCGTGTACGAAATACTGGAAGACTCTAACGACAACCTTTGGGTGGGGACTTTGTCTGCGGGCCTGGACCTCCTCGATCGCAATAAAAATATTTTTCATCACTATAAAGCATATGCGCCGAATTCTATTCATGCGTATTATATTTCTGAGCTGATGGAAGACCGTGATGGCAATATTTGGGTTGGCTCCGCCAATGGCGTAGACGTACTGGAAAAAAAGACGGGCAACTTTGTTTATTATTCAAACTTTACCAATAATCCCAAAGGAATCAGTAATAACAATATTATCTCTCTATTGCAGGATAGCCGCGGCCTGGTATGGGCCGGCACCAGTGACGGGCTGAATGTTTTTGACAAACAAAACAATTCGTTCAAATCATTCCGGATGGAAGATGGTTTGCCTGGTAATACAATCCTGACAATACTGGAAGACAAGCAACAGCGCTTATGGGTAAGTACGCCCAATGGTTTATCATGCATACAGGTTCATCAAAAAAATGAAGATGTGAATGACATAACCATCAACTGTAAAAATTATGATGAGCTGGATGGATTACAAGGTATTGCGTTTAATGAGAATGCTGCACTGAAAACCCATAAAGGCGAATTGGTTTTTGGGGGCGCCAAAGGATTTAATCTTTTCGATCCCGGAACAATTTTGCCCGATAAAAATATACCCTCCGTTGTGTTAACTGATTTACAGGTGTTCAACAAAAGTGTGGCAATTGGTGAAAAGATAGATGGCAGGATAATATTGCCCGGCGCTATTTCGGAAACCAGTGAAATCACCTTAAAACACAACGAGGATGTGGTATCGTTCGAATTTGCTGCATTGAGTTTTCTGTATCCCGAAAAAAACAAGTATGCTTACAGGTTAGAAGGTTTTAATAAAAGATGGGTCTACACCGATGGAAAAACGCGCAAAGCAAATTATACCAATCTTGACCCGGGCGATTATACTTTTTATGTAAAAGCAGCCAATAGTGACGGTGTGTGGAATGAAAAAGCGGTTACACTGGCATTAAAGATTCTGCCCCCGTTCTGGAAAACACCCCTTGCGTATTTGTTGTATATTTTGTTTTTTGCCGCTGTATTGTGGTTCGCGCGCCGCCTTGTATTGCAGCGTGCGAGAATGCGGTTTGAAATTGAACAGCAAAAACAGGAAGCGCAACGGATGCATGAACTGGATATGCTGAAGATTAGATTTTTTACGAATGTTAGTCATGAATTCAGAACGCCTTTGTCGCTGATATTGTCGCCAATGGATAAAATTATGCGGGAAGCAAAAGATTCTTCGCAGCGCAAACAATTGCAGCTGGTGCACCGCAACGCCCGGCGCTTGCTTAACCTGGTTAATCAATTGCTCGATTTTAGAAAAATGGAAGTGCAGGAATTAAGGCTGAACCCGGCGCAGGGGGATATCATTCGTTTTACACGGGATATTTTTCAATCATTTACTGACATCGCGGAGAAAAAAAATATACAGTTTTCGTGTTATTCAACGGTTGAAAGCCTGCTGATGCCATTCGATTACGATAAACTGGAGCGGATTCTTTTCAATCTTCTGTCCAACGCCTTTAAGTTCACCGGCGAGCATGGCAAAGTTGCCGTGCAGTTACAGATGGAAATGGAAAACAACAGGCAGTTGCTGGCTATTAAAGTAATTGATACGGGGATTGGCATCTCCAAAGAAAAACAGGACAAAATTTTTGAACGATTTTTTCAGAGCGATATACCCGGAAGCCTGGTTAACCAGGGGAGTGGTATTGGCTTATCCATTACCAAAGAATTTGTAAAACTGCACAACGGTACCGTATGGGTTGATAGTGAGCCCGGAAAAGGAAGTTGTTTTACGGTATTGCTGCCCGTTATAGAAATGCCGGCTGTTAACGCTGAGCAGGAGACGATCCTTACCGGGCCGGAACCAGAAATGGACCTGAGACCGCTGGTTGCCGCAACAAGTTCAGTAAATGGAAAAAAACAGACATTGCTGATTGTAGAAGATAATGAAGATTTTCTTTTTTACCTGAAGGATAACCTGCGCGAGCATTTTAATATCCTGGAAGCGGAGAACGGCAAAACGGGCTGGCAAAAAGCGTTGGGCAATCATCCTGACCTGGTGGTTGCAGACATCAGCATGCCGGAGATGAATGGAATTGACCTTTGCAAAAAAATTAAAAAAGATCAACGGACCGCGCACATCCCGGTTATTTTGCTAACTGCCCTGGCGGGAGAAGAACAACAGATAAAAGGCCTTGAAACCGGTGCGAACGATTATATGACCAAGCCCTTTAATTTCGAAATCCTGCTGTCCAGGGTTAAGAATATCCTGGATGAGCAATCAAGGCTGCGGAAAACTTTTCAGAAACAGGTAGATGTACAGCCGGCAGACATCAGCATTGCTTCCTCTGACGATCAATTTATTTTCCATGCCAAAGAAATTGTGGAAAAAAATATATCAAACCCCGATTTTTCTGTGGAAGACATGAGCAGGCACCTGTTTATGAGCCGGGTTACGCTGTATAAAAAATTACTGGCCCTTACCGGCAAAACGCCGGTGGAGTTCATCCGGTCATTCCGCCTGAAACGCGCAGCGCAATTGCTGGAAAAAAGCCAGATGACCATTTCCGAGGTGGCCTACGAAGTGGGTTTTAACAGCCCCAAATCGTTTTCCAAATATTTTAAAACAGAATTTAACATGTCACCTTCTTCTTATCCCGCAGGAAAAAAGAAAGATCATAAAGTTGACGAAACATCCTGAAAAATTGTTTCTTACCCATCATTCTGTGGCTGCTTATCATTTTTGCCCTTTTTTGTTTTGATACAGGCAATTGCTTAACAATTATACCCATAGTCTGAAACATATCGATCCCCTCCTTTATGTAAATGCATGCTACATTTAATAACGCTTATTATTTCTATCAAAATTTTTATAAGCTGAAGTTAACAGGATTGCCAGATTTGTAACAACGATTGCCATGCCGAACCAGACACTGTACGTTCTCCTGCTTTTTATCATTCCGCAAGGGCTTATCCCATTATGCCAGGTTTGTTTTTTATCAACCTATAAAGTTTTCCATCCTGCAGCAGGTACCTGTTGCTGTATAAATACTGATCTGCCCACGCAAAAATTATTTCAGAAAAGCCAAAACAAACGTAAAAGATGCATATGAAAAAAGTCAACAAGTGGTTATTGAAAGTGGCCGTATGTGCTTTCATTTCTTTCTTCCTTGTACCGGCGCACAGTGCAGCCCAGAATCCGCCGGCGGCCGCAGCTAAGAAAGTCTCGGGCAAAGTATCCGCAAAAATTTCCGGACTGGGTGTAGCAGGCGCAACCATTACCGTTAAAGGCACCCGGAATATGGTTGCCAGCAATGAAAATGGCGATTATACTGTAAATGCCGCACCAGGGGAAATACTCGTTATTTCTGCCGTAGGCCATGCTACCAAAGAAGTTAAAGTGGGCAGTTCCACCACAGCCAACGTGGTACTGACAGAAGACTACAACAGCCTGAACGATGTGGTAGTAGTGGGTTACGGTAAAATGAAGAAGTCTGATCTAAGCAGTGCCGTTGTTTCTGTTACCGCGGCCGACTTGCAGAAAACAGTTAATACAACATTAGACGAAGCACTGCAGGGCAGGGCCGCTAACGTGTATGTGTCTGCAAATAGCGGGCAGCCGGGCGCAGCGGCTTCGGTAATCATCCGGGGTGTTAGTACGGTAACGGGTAATTATCAGCCATTATATGTCATTGATGGTGTTCAAATAAGACCCAGTACACCTACTGGCGGTGCTTACAATCAGCCCTCAGGATATGCCAATGAACTCCAGGGTGTAAACCCTGATGATATTGAAAATATAAGTGTGCTGGAAGGCGCCGCAGCCACCTCCATTTATGGCGCAGCGGGCGCTAACGGCGTGTTAATGATAACTACCAAACATGGTAAGGCAGGCGCAACGAAAGTAAGTGCCTCTACTTTATTTACCAGCCAGCAACGACCCACACCCAGGCCGGTGATGAACCTGCAGGAATATGCAAAATATATACAAAAATTACAGGCCATTGGCGCGGTGGGCACTGAACCTCCAGAATTAACGGACGCAACAATTTTAGGAACCGGTACCGACTGGCAACATGAATTGTTCCGCAATACGCTCATGCAAAAACATTCGCTTGCCATCAGCGGTGGAACCGATAAATCAACTTTTTATTTTTCAGGAGATTATTTATCGCAGGATGGGGTAGCCATTGGTTCAGGATTTAAGCGCGGATCAGTTCGTTTAAATTTAGATAACCAGGCCAATAAATGGTTGAAATTTGGTATCAATCTGAGCGCTTTTTCGACGACCGAAAAAGTGAACATCACCAACGGAAATATCATCAATATTGCTATCACTCAAAACCCTACTATACCGGTAAAAAATGCCGACGGTTCATGGGGCGGCCCAACACCTGCTACAGCGCAGTATTCACAAACCAATCCGGTAGCAATTGCGTCCATCAATAATAATTACAACAGCTCTTTTGGTGGAATTGGAAGCGTATATATGGACATCACGCCTGTTAAAGGTTTGTTGTGGCACACAGAGGCCAACGGAAATTATACCACTACCAATAATTTCACATTCAACCCTTCTTATGTTATCGGAAGTTTTGTAAACCCGAATACGCAGGGCAGCCGTGCAAGCGGTAACAATTCCTGGATGTCATTGAACACAAGGTTGCAATATGAAATCAAAATAAAAGAACATGCCGTTACGGCAATGGTTGGGCATGAAGGTGCAAAGTTTGCCTACCAGGGTTTGAGCGGACAGGGCCAGCATTATTCAACCAATTCGGTACAGGAACTGAGCGTTGCTGATCCACTCACACAGCAAACATCGAGCTACCGGGGTAATGGGGCCAACGAATCTTATTTTGGACGTTTAAATTATATCTATAACAATAAATACATCGCACAATTTGTAGTACGGCGCGATGGAAGTTCAAACTTCGGCGCTGCCAATCGTTTCGGAACATTCCCGGCAGCATCCGTAGCATGGAAAATTTCTGAGGAAGGCTTTATGCGCGGCATTACTTTTATTAATGATCTTAAATTCCGTGCAGAATACGGCATCTCAGGTAACACAGGTAACAATGGCGGCGCTATTTATTCTAATTTATATGCGGCACCAACCGTTTGGGGAACAGGATTTTTGCCAGCTAATTTTCCCAATCCCAACCTTAAATGGGAGCAGGATAAATCTACCAATGTTGGTTTCGATATGCATATACTCAACAGCCGCGTTGAAATCATTGGAGACGCCTATGTTAAAAACATTTCTAACCTGATATTAGTGGCCGCGGGGTCGGGTGTTTTGGGCGGTAATTTAAGTGGTGGGTACGGCGGTTTGCTCAGCTGGCCTACAGAAAATTATGGGGGTATGCAAAATAAAGGTTTTGGCATAACAGTAAACACTGTTCCAGTTAGTAACAAAGATTTTCAGTGGAGACTGGGTGGTAATTTTTCTATGGACAGAAATAAAATTACCAGGCTTGTTTCTCCTATTATTACCCAATATTATTCTACAACGAATAACAGCCAGGCTCAATTTATTACAGAAGTGGGTCAGCCGTTAGGCTTGTTTACCGGCTATATTGCGGATGGTCTTTTTCAGAATTACAAAGACATTTCCACGCATGCCATTCAATCGGCCAACGGCGTACCTGCCGGCACAATGATAGTAGATCCGGTACAGGGTTCGTGGGTGGGAGATGTTAAATTCAGGGATCTCAGCGGTCCCAAAGGAAAACCAGACGGCATCATCGATAATAACGACAGAACTATCATTGGAAATCCATGGCCGAAGTTCACCTACAATTTCAGCAGCGCCTTTTCGTACAAAGGTTTTGAACTGAATTTGTTTTTTACCGGTGTCAACGGAAATCAATTACTGAACCTGACGCGTTATCAAAATGAAATGCCATTGGGTACAGGTCCGTACAGCAATCATTACAGAATTGTTTCAACTTTTGCAACACCTACCAGCACCAGCCCGGCTGATGCTTTGACGGCTACACTTGTTAATCCCAAAACAAGTATTCCGCGTGTTACACCAGGCGATCCCAATCAGAACGTACGGCTTTCACAGTGGAGTGTTGAAGATGGTTCTTATTTTAAATTAAAGAACATCAGGCTGAGTTACCGCGTGCCGGCCAAATATCTTTCTTATGCAAAAATTTTCAAAGGCATGACGGCTTCTATACAGGCACAAAATGTTTTTACCATAACAAAATATACCGGATTTGATCCTGAAGTAGGTATGTACAATTACAAAGGCGTTACCAACTTAGTTGGGGTTGATGAGGGCAGGTATCCGTCCACGCGTTCCTATTCAGCAAGCATAAGCCTTGATTTTTAATATTTAAAAAAAGCTATTACAAGATTAAAATATAAGTTATGCGACAAAAGATATTAATACTAACTGCAGTCCTGGCAATTATAGCAATGCAGTCCTGTAAAAAAGATTTTTTAAACCGGCCTCCATTATCTGCACCTACGGCTGGTACATTTTATGCCAATGATGCGGATGTATTATCGGGTACCGGTCCGTTATACAATGCATCCTGGGGCCCCTACAACGGATCGGCCTTGCAGGCCATCGGCGATGTATTGGGTGGGAATAGCCTTACTGATAATTACAATGGCAGGGCAGCGTACCTCACGTTTTCTATATCGCCTACAGACGGTAGCGGAAGCCTGCAGGGCGCGTATAATGCCCTGTGGTCTGTTGTAGCCAACGCCAATGTAGTTGCGTACAATATTAAAAACGCGGCTGCAGGTGCCAGTGAGTCTGGCAAGAACAGCGGTATTGCAGAGTGCCGTTTTATGCGGGCGACTGCTTATTATTACCTGGCGCTGAATTGGGGAGCAGTACCGATTATTTATGATAACACCACGCAGTTACGGGATACCATACACCGAAATAATTTAGCGGATGTCTGGAAATTTATTATTCTCGATCTTACCGCGGCTAAAAACAATCTTGCTGCTGTACCGTTGCAGCCCGGTCGTATAACTAAATGGAGCGCAGAAGGAATGCTTGCGCGCGCGTACCTGACAAGAGCAGGCCTCGGTGGATCGGGCGGGCAGCGTGCTAAAGCAGATTTGGATAGCGCTAAATTTTATGCAGGCGATGTAGCCAATAACAGCGGACTTTCTTTACAGGCTAATTACTATGATCTTTTTACCAGTAAGGCTTTTAGTGGTACGACCGTTCCATCAGAATGTCTGTTTGGGTTATTGTGGGTGCCGAGCGGTTCCTGGTTTGTACAAAACCATATGCAGGCCAATCTCGCCTACGATTCAAAGATTACGCAAACAGGTGATGGTTGGGGCGGCTCTTTTGGTGCCTCACCCAGCTTACTGCAATATTTTGCGGATCCGGCAAATAAAGCCGATTCTGTTCGCCGCAAGGCAACCTTTTTTATGCCGGGCGATTTTTATCCTGACATCAGTGTAGCAGCTGGCGGCTGGCATGTAGACACTGCCTTGTTCAATAATGCAAAGATTTATAATCCCGGAGAAGTTGGAAATGGCTATGGTAACGACCATGCGTATGTTAAAAAATATGTGATTGGATCGCCCGCAGACAATGGTGGTTTGGGTGGACAACAAAATGAAAACATCAGTACCTACATGATGCGGCTTTCTGAAATATACCTTATTTACGCCGATGCGATACTGGGTAATAATGCATCTACATCAGATGGCGAAGCGTTAAAATATTTTAATGCGGTAAGAGCACGCGCAGGTGTTGCGCCAAAAACAGCTATTACGTATGCAGACCTCACACAAGAAAGAAAAGTTGAATTTGCGTATGAGGGTCATGTGTGGTACGATTGGAAAACATGGTATTATTTTGACCCTACCAATGCACTAAAGTATTTCAGTACACAAAACAGGGGTACCTATAATATTTCATACAACAATGGTCACCCATTTGTTACATATTTTGGGGCAGACGGAAAGCCGGGTACCGTTAGCTACCAGATAACAGCTAACACGGCTGACCTGCCTTACCCGGAAGAAGATTTGCAGGTTACACCTTCGCTTTCGCAAGCACCCATTCCATTTGATTTTAGCAAGCTTTCCAAATAATGAAAATCGTTTTTTAATAAAAATACTTGTATGAAAAATAAAATAATTCTTCTTTTAATAATTGCGGGTTTTGTTTTGTACGCCTGCAAAAAAAATGATAACGACGGACCGCCCGGCATTTCTGGTATCAGAGCCGTTGATACTACTAAACGCGATAGCCTCTTTATGAAAGCTATTCCGGGTACACTGATCGTAATACAGGGTAGAAATCTTGGCGGGCTACAGGCTGTTTATTTTAATGATACGCTGGCTTATTTCAACCCGGTATATGCTACCAACAGCAATATTATTGTTACCATACCGGCCACCGCGCAAACCAAAGCAACAAACCCAACTGCGCCTGATGTTATAAGAGTTATTACTAATCACGGTAGCACCACGTATGCTTTCCAACTATATCTTCCGCCGCCGTACATTAGTTCAATCGCGCTTGACAACAGTGGAACGGTATTAACTATTAACGGAGGTAATTTCCAGGGAATAAAGAAAATATCTTTCCCGGTTACTGGCGGCCCAAAAGGCGATACTGCAGTTTCTTATTCGGTTAATAAAGCGTTCAACCAGATTGTTGCGGTAGTTCCGGCAGGTACGCCTTTTGCAGATTCACTTCGCGTGTTTGCCACATTTGGAACGGCTGCTTATTCTTTTCCACCACCAATGACCATCGCTTCTGTGTCTAATGAAAATGGTATTGCAGGTACTACGATCACTATTAACGGAACCAATTTTATTGGCGTAAACAAAGTGATTTTTCCAGGTAATATTCCTGGCACAAATCTGCAAACGGTTAATGTTAATCAACTTACTGTCACCGTCCCTCCGGGCATCACCGCGCCTGATTCGCTCCGGGTATCTGGTATATTGGGCACCGTTGCAGCACCACAACCTTTTGATACCTACATTACACACAAATCGCCGGGTTATTTAAGCACGTTTGAGGTTCAGTATGCAAGTGATAATACCGGTTTTGTAGGTTGGACGGGTGGCTACGCCGATTCGCCCACTACAGCTACCAAATATCCAAATGCCAGCGGCGCTGTAGGTTACCTTCAGCAGGGAAGCCCGATGCCACCAAATACTGCCGCGGGTTCGCAGGGAAACGCAGGCTTTGTTCAGCTAAATGATGTGCCCTGGGTCAGCAACACGGCAACGGCTGTTAGTGGTTATTCTTTAAAATTTGAAGTGTATACGGCAACTCCATGGTCTGCAGGAGAAATCTATGTAATGATGGGCGACTGGTATGCCTGGCAGCATTATGTTGCACGGTATGCGCCCTGGAGCAGTGATCCATCCGGAAAGTTTCAACCGGGCGGTTGGGTTACCGCTACTATTCCGCTGAACCAGTTTGTATCCATCTCTACCAATGCATGGAACCTGACATCATTCCCGGCAGGTAATCCGCCAACATTATTTTCTGATTTTTCGTCCACTGCTTTGTGTTTTACAATTGTGAACGATCAGGCCTCGCCCAGCATACCGGCAAATACACTTAACATCGCCATTGATAATATACGCATCGTTAAAGGCAAGTAAAAAGATAAGTACAATATGAAAATTATATATGAGAAGCGCATAACAGTTATCATGACGTCGGTATTATTATTGTTGATAGCATGTAAAAAAGAAGATACATCAAATACAGGTGGAAGTGGAGGAGGCGGAGGTGGCGTAAAACCACCGGTAACAGATTCGGTTTATAGTCCGGTAGATCCGGCTGTTCCTGCTACTGTCGGTTTTTTTCAAAATGGCTGGACCGGCAGAACATTTACGGCGCCGGCCACTATTGCAGGCGCACCGCCATCGGGCACGGTTACAGACTCTTTAACCATCAATGTAAATAAAGTGCTGGTTAAAATACCGCCTTATGTATTTGGTAATAATTCAAACCTATGGTCGGGACAACTGACAACACAGCCAGCGTTAATGCAATACATAAAAGATCTGTCGCCCAACATCATCAGGGCGCCGGCAGGCAGTGTAAGTGATATATATTTTTTCAATGGAACAGATGCCAGTCCTGCACCCACAGATGCACCCGCAAATTTGCTGAATGCAAGCGGCGCTTCGGCCGCAGCAGGATACTGGTACGGCGGCAATACGCAGTCGTGGACTTTTTCGCTAGACAACTATTATACGCTTTTGGCACAAACAAATAGTACAGGCATCATTACCATCAATTATGGTTATGCGCGTTATGGTACCAGCGCCAACCCGGTGGCTGCTGCAGCGCACCTGGCTGCAGATTGGGTGCGGTATGATAAAGGCAGAACAAAATTCTGGGAGATTGGTAATGAAACATACGGAAGCTGGGAGGCAGGTTATAATATCGATGTAACTAAAAATAAAGATGGTCAGCCAGCGCTTGTCACCGGCGCGTTGTACGGTCAGCATTTTAAAGTATTTGCCGATTCTATGCGTGCAGCGGCGGCCCAAACGGGCGCAACCATTTATATCGGCGCTACTTTATATGATAAACCAGCAGCGAGTTTCGATTATGCCAGTATTCAAACCTGGAACCAGGGTGTTTTATCGAAATCAGGAACTTCTCCCGACTATTATATTGTGCACGATTATTTTACTGCGTACAATGCAAATTCATCGGTGGCGGATATACTTGGTACCGGTGCAACAGTTCCTGCTGCTGCAATGAGTTATACGCAGAGTCAGATTACGGCTGCGGGTAACGCTATTAAACCGATTGCGCTTACCGAATGGAATATCCAGGCTATAGGATCAAAACAAAACGTATCGTATATCGCCGGTATACATGCTACCAAAGCACTTGGGGCTATTATTAAAAACCAGTTTGGAGAAGCGAGCCGGTGGGATTTGTCGAACGGGTGGTCGAACGGCGATGATCAGGGTCTGTTTAATATTGGTGATGAATCCAATGCGCCATTGTGGAATCCCCGCCCGGCATATTATTACCTGTATTACTTACAGAAGTTTATGGGTGACAGAATGGTAAGTGATTCATTAAAAGCTATCAATTCAGATATCAGCACGTATTCCTCAACGTTTACATCCGGACAGGCTGGTACAACAATTATTAATTCAGGTACACTGGCGCATATCGTGTCAATCGACTTTCAGCATTTCCCTGCCGGAAGTAAATATTACTGGTATGTGTTAACCGGCGGAACCGATAATGGAAATTTCTCCGGCCAGGTGTATGTAAACGGAACGGGACCTTCCACTGCAACCGGTGGTCCGCTTACGTATGCATCGCTGAAATCGTATTCGGCCGCATTAAATGGAACGATAAAAGTAAGTGTACCGCCATTAAGCGTAATTTACCTGGTAGCGGATAAAAAATAAATGACTTTATTGTTTTTGTCTTTTTCTTTTGAAAAGACAGGAGCTAATTGCGGGGTCGGGCCTGTTCATTCGCCCAGATGTAGCGTGAAGTCAATAGTATATCCATTCAATCTTTTTATAGGAGAAAACACAGTAATTAGCAATAATTTCTGTATTTTCTCCTAACTTATTTAAAAGCGATTGCATTCATCATGATGAAAGTACTGTTGATACCTGCTTGTGTTATTTTTATATGCAGCTTTGTTTCTTGTCATTCGCCAAAAGATAAGAAAGGCATGCATTTTACTATTTTGCCTTCTTCAGCAACAGGTGTTGATTTCAATAACGCGATTATTGAAAATGATTCACTTAACATGTTTACCAATGAATATACTTACATGGGTGGAGGCGTTGGAATAGGTGATTTTAATAATGATGGCCTGCCGGATATTTTCTTCGCCGGTAACCAGGTGAGTTCACAGTTATACCTAAACAAAGGCAATTTGCAGTTTGAAAATATTACACAGAAAGCAGGTGTGTCAACCACATCATGGTGCACCGGTGTAAGCGTTATTGATATTAATAATGATGGATGGGCCGATGTGTATGTCTCCGTTTCAGGAAAAGTGCCGGGAGATAAAAGAAAGAACCTGCTATTCATCAACCAGCATAATTTAACTTTTAAAGAAGAAGCAGCTGCTTACGGATTGGCAGATACTTCTTATTCTACCCAGGCTGTTTTTTTTGATTACGATAAAGACGGCAGACTGGACATGTATTTACTGAATCATACCTTAAATGATGACCGGCCAAATGATATACGCGATAGAAAAATTGACAGCAACGCAGTAGCTGCAGATAAATTATTTCACAATGAAGGTGTGCCTGCAGG
>JBDUAY010000400.1:0-5405 GCA_040004415.1 Bacteroidota bacterium
GCTGGGAAGATTTATCAAGAACGCAAACCCTGGTTAAAAGGGTACAGGTTTTTAATCCTGAAGGCGGCGCTAATGTAAAAATTACCCACAGTTTGCGCCCAATACCACAGAATTTTCTTGACGGTGTTCAGGCAAATGGACTAAACCTGACATCAGCGCAAAAACAGGCCATGCAAAATCCAGGGTATTAATTTGTATGAATAATAAGATACAGGGTTTCAGTTTTACTTACTAGTCCGCTCAATAAAACGAAAAAAGGACGGTCAATTTAATATTGCACCGTCCTTTTTATTTTTCAAAGCGGGCTTTATCATTAATTTGTATTTCAAATTTTATTAGCAATGAAGCAATTAACAGCATCCGTAATGTCACTGATATTTCTGGCAATGATTTCTGCTAATGGGCAGGCGCAAACAACGCCTAAAGGAAATGATGTTAACACACCTTTGCATTTGCTGCAGCCCGATTATCCCGTTCATTATGGTGTGCCGGTAAAAGACAGTATCGTTGCCGTGCTCGATCGCATTTATAATTATTTGGATGTTGTTACACCGGCGGAGCTCGTTAATAAAAAAACAAATGAAGCAGTAACCGATTATTCCAAAGTTGATAGCAATACTATTTTTAAACCGGGCGATTTTCGTTTGATGAGTTACGAATGGGGCGTTACCTACAGCGGCATGTTGCTGATTGGCGAAGCAACCGGTGATAAAAAATTTGCAGAATATACCAACAAACGATTAAAATTCATTGCAACCATTGCGCCTTACCTCAAGAGTTTGTACGATAAAAATCCGGCTGCACCTAATCTTATGCACGGCTATCTTAATCCGCAAGCATTAGATGACGGCGGAGCTATCAGCGCAGCCATGATAAAAAGTCTTCGTAGCAGTTCACAAAACGAAAGCTTGCGGCCGCTGATAAACAATTTTATGCAGTACATCAGCACGAAAGAATTCAGATTGCCGGATGGAACGCTTGCAAGAAACCGCCCGCAACCAAACAGTATCTGGCTGGACGATTTGTATATGGCTGTACCTGCATTGGCACAGATGGGAAAGCTGACTGGCGACGCAAAATATTTTGATGATGCAGTAAAGCAAATACTGCAATTTTCTGCGCGCATGTTTAATAAAGAAAAAGGTCTGTATATGCATGGTTGGGTGCAGGCAATGCAGGAGCATCCACAGTTTCATTGGGGCAGGGCAAATGGCTGGGCAATTATGGCCATGGTTGAATTGCTGGATGTGTTACCAGAAAATCATCCTGGCAGAAATGCTATTCTTGACCAATTGAAAGCACATGTAAAAGGACTGGCAGCATATCAGTCGGATAAAGGTTTCTGGCACCAGTTACTGGATAGAAATGATTCTTACCTGGAAACATCTGCTACGGCTATTTATACTTATTGTATTGCACATGCCATCAACAAAGGTTGGATTGACGGCGTAGCGTATGGTCCGATGGCAGCATTGGGCTGGGCCGCTGTATCAACAAAAGTAAATACAACCGGCCAGGTGGAGGGTGTTTGTGTTGGAACAGGAATGGGTTTTGATCCTGCATTTTACTACTACAGACCCGTAAATGTGTATGCTGCTCACGGTTATGGGCCGGTGCTTTTAGCTGGCGCAGAAATGATTCAGCTACTGAAGAAAAATGCATTTAAAATAAATGACAGCGCCCTGCAGTTTTATAACGAAAAATAAGATGCTAAAGCGAAAAATAATAGCATCCGTACCGTCTTTAAAGTGCGTGCACTAAATCACATCAAATCTGCGGGAAATTTTCCGAAAGAAACCAGGAAGATGAAAAAGCTGCTAACCTTATTTTTTATTTTATCATTTGTGATTTCTCACAGCCAGCCAGGTTTTAAATTTAAACTGGGCGATGGCCAGCCAGTGAAAGGATATATGCCGGTAACACCCCAAACCATTTTCAATTATCGAACCGGGTATGGGTTTGATCAGGGTTCAGTAGTGGAAGCTGTAGACCGAGGCGGTTCTAATCCATTGAGCGCATCCTTTATTACATCGGTTAAACCATTTTATTTTTCTGTAAAACTTCCCGAAGGAAATTATGATGTAAAAATTACATTCGGTGATATAAAAGGTACTTCAGCTACAACGGTAAGAGCGGAATGCAGGCGGCTGATGCTGGAAAATATCCGAACTAAAAAAGGTGAAGTTATTAAACAAACAATTACGGTGCATGTGCGGGATAGTCTAATAAGAAATGCACACGGCGAAGTAACGGATAAAGTAAAGTTGAAACCGCGCGAGTCAGGTTTTTTGCATTGGGATAACCTGCTTACGCTTGAGTTTAATGATTCATTACCTAAAATTTCAGCAATAGAAATTACACCCAATAAAACCGCCACTACCATTTTCCTGGCGGGCAATTCTACAGTGGTTGACCAGGACCGTGAACCGTGGACGGCCTGGGGACAAATATTTCCGCGATTTATTGATCCTGTAAAAGCAGTGGTAGCCAATTATGCAGAATCAGGAGAAACACTAATGGCATTCAAAGCGGAAAATAGATTGGAGAAAATATGGAGCATGGCAAAGCCGGGAGATTATTTACTGATTGAGTTTGCGCACAATGATCAAAAGCCTGGCAGTAACTACCTTGACCCGTTTACTACGTATAAAAAAACTTTGAAAGAGTGGATTGCAGATGCCCGTCAAAGAAAGATAACACCGGTATTGGTTACGTCGATGCATCGCCGGAGTTTTGACTCAACCGGGCATATTATCAATACACTGCTTGATTACCCGGAAGCGATGCGGCAAACGGCTAAAGAAGAAAATGTATCACTGATTGATCTCAATGCAATGAGCAAGATATTATATGAAGCATGGGGTGAAGAAAAATCCATTAAAGCATTCGTTCATTACCCGGCCAATACTTTCCCCAATCAATCAAAAGCATTGGAAGACAATACGCACTTTACCCCTTATGGTGCTTATACATTGGCCCGTTGCATCATTCATAGTATTCAACAACAACATTTACCCATTGAAAAATTTCTTAAAAAGGATATTCCATTTTTCAATCCGGCGAAACCTTCATCAGCCGAAAGCTTTTATTGGCCGCAAAGTTCATTTGTAACGGCCCTGAAGCCGGATGGAAATTAACCGGTTAAACCGATACATTCATATTAGAGCGTTACCATGCTAATTATATTAAATTTTGAATGCTATTGGTTGTTCGGCTTTAGATATAATCAGACAGTTCTGCTATGAAGAACCCAAAATATAATTATATTAAATTTTGAATGATGTATTTTGAATGCTGTTTGTTCATCCGCTTTGGGTATAATGAGGTAGTGCTGCTCCAAAGAATTCGAAATTCAAAATAATTTTCCAATGCTGCCGGAGAAAATTCTATTTAAAAATAGTTTGAAGCAATTTTGCCAGCATACTATTGAACAACGGATTGCTGCTGCAAAAGAAATGATCCACCATGCGCAGGAAGCTGCAAATAGTGAAGAGAAAAGTTCTGCAGGTGATAAATATGAAACGGGTCGCGCAATGGGACATTTGCAAAAAGATATGCATGCACGTCAGTTAACCGGATATATTAAAGAACTGGCAGATTTGCAGGCCGTCAATTGCGGTATCGTCTGCCAGCATGCATCTGCCGGCGCTTATATCGAAACCGGCATCGCTTCGTTCTTTATTGCTGCCGGCCTTGGCAAACAAGTTGTTGAAGGAAAAACTATTTTTTTTCTTTCACCGCACGCACCGCTGGCTGGTATTTTACAAAATAAGAAAATTGGGGAAAGTTTTAATTTCAACCGGAACAGCCTTGTAATAACAGATGTATATTGAGGATGGCCATCATTTATCTGTAAAATAAATAAAGCAACTAAGCGTAGACACGTTTTTTATTCTGCAGGTATTTGTCGTGGATAATGGTTGCCATTGGTTTTTGATAAACTTTGCTTTCGACCCATGATATAATATCCAGGTACGCAAAGGCCCTGGTTTCGAAACGGCTCTTTTCAAATTGTTTTATTTTCTGCAAAAATGTTTCCAGCTCAGATCTCAGTTTGTGCCTGGGCAATTGAAATGAATGTCGCAAAAATTTAAACATTTCCTCTTCCAGCACGGTAACGTTTTGTTTTTTTGCCATAAACCGGTAGACCGATTTTGTCAGGTATTCCATCAGCTCATAGTTGCCCATTTCAAAATGCGCCATCAGGTGCAACAGGCGTGCATATGATTGCAGGTCATCTCTTATGTCTACCTGTTCGTTAATTATTTTTTGCAGGTAATCAATGCAGGTGCCATAGTCTTCACCGCCAAAATACAGCGTAGCAATTTTATAATTCAGCACCATGATACGGTGATTGTCTATAAACAAATCATACTCGGTTAATTTTTCTTCTATTGATGGAACCAATAAAAGGCCCGCTTTGAAAGTGCCCAGCATGCAGTGCTGATTTATCTTAGCGCTGGTAATATATATAAACGCCTGGATACGGAAATTATCATGATCTTTTACCCGTTCAGTACCGGCAAACGCTTCAAACTGCTGCAGTGTTATTTTAAACTTCTCATAATTACGAAGATCAAAATGCGCATTTAATAAAGTGTGCAGACCCCTGATGTAATGGCTTGTTTCCACACGTTTCATTAGCGGTTGTTCATCAAATAAATCTACCCATTTTTGAGAATAACGGTAATACATCAGAAAATCCTGGCGGATAAATGCAAACCATGAATAGCTCTGAAAAAGATACAGTTTTTCATAAAAGCCTGTTTGCTGTTCTGCATTGGCGGGTAGTTGCAATTTTAAAAATTGTTTTACGGCCTGTTCATCTTTTTCATTTCTTGCATGCCCATTTTTTATGAACCAGCTGTAAAGTTGCAACGCCAAATTAGAAAGTTTGGCCACGGTGTCTATCCGGCTGGTTATTTCTACTGTTTCAGCAGATAATTGTTCGGCCCTGCTTTGCATACCGCGTGTAATGTGCAGCATTTCAATTCGTTTTTCAAGGGCCAGTACTAAAGTCAGGTAATTAAATTTCTGATTGATCTTGGCGGTTTCTTTAGCCTTATCAAGAATTTTAAGGCTCTGGGCAAACAGGCCTTTTTTATAGAGTATATGAGCATAATCGAACTGCTCATTCAACTGCAAGTCTATACTGTCGGCACTCTTAAGCAACCGTAGACTGGCCAGCAATTGTTTATAGAGATGGACCTTGATATTAGATAGCTGTGGTTTTTTTATCGAAGGCAGCTTTTTTAGCAAAGCCGCTTCGTCATACTCCTTTAATTTATCCAATGCATCGAAAAGTTCAATGATTTTAAGATCCTCATTGCCCGAACTTCTCTTGATATAGAGCTTGAAATTCCTTTTTTCCGACTTTTCCAGTGATTGGACCAGCTGAAATAAAC
>JBDUAY010000401.1:0-5394 GCA_040004415.1 Bacteroidota bacterium
GCAGCAGTATCCTGTTTATAGAAAAAGAAAATTGGCGCATCGGCTCCAGCGGAGCCTCCTGTAATGCCAGGAAGCTCCGCTGGAGCCGATTTTAAAAGAAACTGCATACTATAAACAGGAGGTTCCGCTGGAACCGTTCGTACTCATCAGTCAAACAGAATATTCCACTGAAACCATTGGCACTAATCGGTTAAACAGGAGATCCTTCTGGAACCGTTGGTACTCATCAGTCAAACAGAATATTCCACTGAAACCGTTGGTACTAATCAGTCAAAACATACATCGTTCAGCTAAACCACATTCAGTTTATAATTAATATTTCGTCATCCGGGAAATAGTATAAATTTTAGCGTTTATCTACAAAGCGCTTTACAAGCCTGATTGCAAATGCCATTTCTCTATCCCGCTTAATTCACTATAAATGTATAGTCACCCGACCCAATTTCTACCACGGCATATCCCTTTTCGTATCGCAATACACTTACTGGTTTTCCGCTTTCAGTAATCGTACTGTTTTGTTTTGCAGGAATAAAAATAGTTGCGCTGGTGTTAGCAGGGATACTTAGTTGTAACGTAAAATTATTGCCTTGCTTTTTCCAATCACTTTTAATAATACCCATCACCGATTGATAGCTTCCTCTTGCCGAAGTTATTGTGCCTGCAGGTTGAGGTTTAATAATTACTTTTTTAAAGCCCGGGGACGCCGCATTTATTCCGAGTAGTGAACGGTAAAACCATTCATCAATCGATCCAAACATCGGATGGTTGGCCGAATAAACAGTGCCGGGTTCATGCCACGCTTCCCATAGTGTAGTGGCGCCATTGTTCAGCATATTGATCCAGCCGGGATAATCTTTTTGTTGCGCAATGCGGCAAGCCTCTTCACTCATATCATTCCGGCGCAATACATCGAACAACATTTTAGTAGAAAAAATTCCTGTTGATACATGCCAATTATGTCTTTCAAATTCCTGCACCAGCGCTTTCATGGTATTTTCCTTTTCCGGGCTTAGGTTATACCACAATGCAAACAGTTGCGCGCTTTCTGTGCCGTTATCAAACCTGCCCGTACCAGGCAATAAAAATTTTGCAACAATAGAATTTTTAATTTGCTGCGCCAGTTTCGCATATTTAATAGAATCTTCCGGCTTGCCTGATATGCCAGCAAATTCAGCGCCCATTAAAACATGATGATAATAAAAAGCAGTTGCTGTTAACGCCTCCGGTTTGGGATCCAATGCTTCGTGATCACTAATATCCCAATAAAAAATATTATCCCTTGCTTTCGATGCAAGAAAACCCAACTGTTTTTTAAATGCTTCGTAATTATTCTCTATGATGCGCTTATCCGCATACATATCATACAATTGTTTTTGCACGTATGGAAAAGCAAGCTCCCAACCAAGCGGACCAGACTCTCCGCCATAACCCCGATCTGCAATACCTGTGTATGGCGCAATTTCTGTTATGCCCCCATCAGCTTGTTGTTCATTGGCATAATCTCTTACCGTTTTTGTGTAGAAATTAGCCATGTTGTAATTATACATATAGGAATTGGCTGTTACCGCTATGTCTGCACCATATCCCATTTTTTCCCGACCGGGGCAATCAGATTGCACACTAAATACGTTACTTAAAAATGTCCACTGAATGGCTTCATGTAATTTATTAAACATCGTATCTGAGCAAGAGAAATTTCCGTTTTGCGAAAAATCTGCATTCATCCGTAATCCCTGGATATCATTTATAGTTGGTGTACCCGGCCAGCCACTAATTTCAATATAACGGAAACCATGAAACGTAAATCGCGGATGCCATTCTTCAATGCCTTCGCCTTTTAATATGTAATGATCTTCCTGCCATAAACTTTCGGGTGCACCCGGCGGCGCCTTTATCCCGCCCTTTTTAATTTGGGTTGCGGAGGTAGTCATGGTATTTAACGAACCATCTTCAAACAAGGTTTCGCCATAACGCAAAATAATTGTTGCACCTGCCGGACCTTTTACTTTAATGTTTGCGACGCCGGCAAAATTTTGTCCCATGTCTGCAATAAAAATCCCAGGCTTATAATTTATAATTTTAATTGGTGTAATCACCCTGGTAACTTTTATTGGCGGTTGCATTTGCGCGGTTAATACACCTTCAGGGCCTGCCACGCCGGTTGCATTTTTCCATTCCGCTTTCTCTTCCTTAGTTCCGCTCCAGTTTTTTTGCTCAAGCCGTGCATCGTAATGCTCACCTATATAAACATTATTTTGTGTGATGGGACCAGGGGCCGTTTGCCATGATTCATCCGTAATAATTATTTCCTGTGTGCCATCCGTATAGGTAATATGTATTTCTGCCTTTGCGCAAGGGCGGCCAGTTTGCTGATAATTTCGAAGATCCCACCGGCCAAAAAATTTAAACGGCAATGGATTCCACCATCCACTGCCCAGCATGATGCCTGCTGTATTATCCCCGTTTTTTATTAGCGAAGTAACATCCTGCACTACGTATAAAACTTGTTTGCGGTATGTGGTAAAGCCGGGATCCAGCATATTATCGCCTATCTTTTTTCCATTCATGTATGCCTCATAATAACCAACACCGCAGATATACAATCTCGCTGAAAGTATCTTCTTATTTATCTGAAACGATTTGCGCAGCAACGGCATTCTGTCCGGCTTATAATAATCCTCATCGCGTTCAGGATTTTTACTGCCATCGTTTATCCATTTCGCCTTCCATTCGTTTGGAAAAAGCATGGCTGTTTCAAACCAATTAATGCTACTCCATTGTGATAATGCACCATTTTGATTATATACTTTTACCCGCCAGTAATAACGTGTAAAAGATTTCAAAGGCTTTCCGGAGTATTCTATCTGTATGTTTGCTGATGATACAACTTTTCCTGTCGCCCACACATTGCCAGTTATTGTATTTATATCAGTAAGGTTATCACTTACAATAATTTCATAAGCTGATTGAAACTGATCCCTTTCATTACTTGTAAAATTCCAGGCCAGGCGTGGTGATTTTACATCAATGCCCAGCGGATTTTGCATGTATTCGCAAGTAAGTGAAGCCGGTTGAAGGGGTGATGCGCCGTTTGCAGCCGCAGAAAAAATAATGACTGTTAACAGGCTACAAAAAATTGCATGTTTCTTTATCATTGTCTGAATTTGGATTCGCTGGATTGAGGGATTATTGGATTGGAAACCGCAAATAATATGTTTCTCTTTCTTTATTTTCCATTGTCGTTGTCTGAATTCGAATTCGTTCGATGAAAAAATATTAGATCTAATTTATTCAATAGAATTTTTAAATTGATTGCCGGGAATCGTGTTCGGCATTTTATTTTTGGGATGTCTCAATCTTTTTATTTCTAAACTCTTTCCTCCAAAATTTATTAACAGTCCCTTATCTAATTTATAAGCTACCAAATAATTTAAACCCTGGGCCAAATGCACGTCTTCAATAGCTACAAGTGCTTTTAATTCAACCATCACATCCTGCTCTACTAAAAAATCTACACGCCTTGTTCCTATTTCTTCTCCATCATAAAAAATTGGTATTTCCAGCTCTCTTGCAAAAGCCAACCCAGCTTTCCCAAATTCAATAGCTAGTGCTCTTTGATAAATAACTTCCTGGAAGCCATTACCTAAAACAGTGTGCACTCTCATCGCGCAGCCAATTATCTTAAATGTCAGTTCGTCTTCAATCTTTTCCTTTCCCATGTTAAAATTCGTACATTAATTCATACATCTCCAATTATAGATCTCAATCCAAAAATCCTCTAATCCAGCGAATCCAAATTCAGACAATCTCAATTCCCTACTGGTACATACTCAAAACTATACTCCCCTGATCCCGCTTCTATCACAACATTATCTTTATCCTGCTTGCTGTTTTTAAATGCAGTACCAATAGCAATACCCGATTCTGTTACTTTATCTGTTTGTGCACCGGGTAATGTAATGGTAGCGGTTGTATTTGCGGGTACTTTAACTTTAATAATCATTTTGCCATCTTTCATTTCCCAGCCAGATGCAATTTGTCCGTAACCGCTTTCAAAACTCGCTTTTGCATACGTGAATTTTTTATCGGGGTGCGGCTGGATAAGGATATGCTTATATCCTGGCGCACCAATTTCAATTCCTGCAACTACGCGGTACATCCAATCACCAATGGCGCCATATGCATAATGATTAAAAGAGTTCATACCTACATCTTCAAACGTGCTATCTGTTTTTTGTCCGTCCCATCTTTCCCAAATAGTAGTGGCACCCATTTTAACAGGATATAGCCACGATGGATACGTAGTCTGCAATAATAAATCGTACGCGACATCTGCGCGACCGTTGGATGATAATACATGACAGAGATAAGGTGTACCTAAAAAACCCGTAGATAAATGATTATGTCTTCCTTTTATATCATCCACCAAATATTGCGTTGCTTTCGGGCGCAAGGATTCGGGTAATAAATCAAATTGAAGGGCCAGTACATAACTTGTTTGCGATTCCGATGCAATACGGCCTTCCGGTGTAACATAATTTCTATTGAATGCTTCTTTTACTTTACCGAATATATCATTGTATGTTTTTGCATCATCGGTTTTACCCAATTCAGCAGCGGCCTGTGCCAACAAATGCGCAGAATAGGCATAGAACATTGTTGCAATCATATCCGGACTTGTATATCCATCGTTTTCTGTTTGCGCCATTGATTTATAAAATAACCAATCGCCAAACACACTTCCACCTTTCCATAAATAACTGTCACCAGCTGTTTTGTGAATATATTCCACATATGCTTTCATACTGGGATACTGCATTTCAAGTATCCGCTTATCACCAAATACACGGTACATCGTCCACGGTGCAATCGTTGATACATCACCCCAACCTGCAGACGTGCTGTTATTTCTTAATACATCTGGTATTACAAATGGAACTTTTCCATCCTGGCCCTGGTCGGCTGCAACATCTTTCAACCATTTTGTAAAGAACGCAGAGACGTCCATGTTGAACGCAGCCGTGCGACAAAACGCTTGCGCATCCCCGGTCCAGCCCAGGCGTTCATCACGTTGCGGACAATCAGTGGGCACATCAACAAAATTTCCTTTTTGTCCCCATTGAATATTATGCTGCAATTGATTGATAAGTGCACTTGAACTTTCAAATGATCCGGTTGGTTTCATGTCTGAATGAACCACTTCACCTGTAACATCTTCAGGTTTTAATTCTCCCGGGTAGCCATTTACTGATATATACCTGAAACCAAAAAAGCTAAAACGCGGCTCATACGTTTCTTCGTCGCCACCTTTCAATGTATATTCTGTAGTGGCTGCAGCGGCGCGTAAATTATCGGTATAAAAATCACCGTATTTGTCAAGCACTTCAGCATGGC
>JBDUAY010000402.1:0-5381 GCA_040004415.1 Bacteroidota bacterium
ATTTCTTTTGTATCTTCTGCAATCTCCTGTATAACTTCCTGTGTGGCGGGGTTGATAATAGTCATGAATGTTTACTTTGTTTTGTTGATTGCGTCAATAAATCTATTCCTGATACCGGCCGACAATGCCATATTCTCCAGCTGAAACTGGTACATACGTTCAGGGTGCCACTGTATGCAAAGCAAAAATGGTTTACCATCTTTACTTTTCCATTCAAGCCCTTCTACGATGTTGTCGTCTGACACACAGTTCACCATGAGCTCGTCTGCTATCTTATCTGTACATTGATGATGAGCACTGTTAACTACGGCCCGTGTGTTACCTGTTATTTCTGCCAGCAAGGTGCCACTGGTAATATGCACCCCATGGCCCTTGTCGAAGTGTTCGTTTTGTTCGTTTACAACTGATTTATGAATGCTGTTTTTACCAGACAAATCCTGTTGCAGATTGCCACCCAAAATACAGTTAATGAGCTGCAGTCCACGGCAAATACCCAGTACAGGAATTTTTCTTCTCAGCGCAGCGTTAAAAACAATTTTTTCGAACGCATCTCTTTTTTCATAAAACTGTTGCGGCTTATTTGGGAACACAAAATTATCGCTGTTGTAATAACCAGGATGTATATCTATGCCGCCCGATAAAACAAGTGCATCGCAATCTTCTATGC
Source organism: Bacteroidota bacterium (assembly GCA_040004415.1). Taxonomy (GTDB): domain Bacteria; phylum Bacteroidota; class Bacteroidia; order Chitinophagales; family Chitinophagaceae; genus JACMLD01. The sequence goes on from JBDUAY010000402.1 coordinate 668, forward strand.
TGCCTTTATTTTCTTTTGTTTCAACAGACATGGTGATGATACCAATTGCTTTATCATGCTGTTTAAGCCAGCGTACATAATTGTTGTGCTTTTCTTCCGATCCGGTATATGTGAGCCCTATATTCATTATTTGTTTTTAGTATTACAAAGCAGCACTGTATAAAGTTTTAAAGTCGGCCCTTGTAACAGGTTTTGGGTTATTAGGGTGACAAAAATCTGCAAATGCCAGGTCGCTTAATGTTTCTATATGTTCTGGTTTTACACCGATGCCACTTAATTTTACTGGCATATTAACCTGGTGATTTAATTCGAACAAATGTTTTACCACGCCTTCTCCCGTTTGATCTTCCAGGTCCATGGCAATCGCCATTCGTTTGAATTTATCTTCAAAACCTGCAATATTAAATTGCATGCCATAAGGAAGATTTACAGCGTTTGCTAATCCATGGTGCGTATCAAGAAAAGCAGATAACGGATGCGCGAGTGAATGCACCACGCCCAATCCTTTTTGAAAAGCTACGGCGCCCATTAATGAAGCAATCATCATTTTGCTGCGCGATTCCAAATCGGGTTTGTTCACTGCATTAGCGATCGATTCATTGATTAACCGGATACCCTCCAGCGCAATTCCATCGGCCATCGGATGAAAACCTTTGGCAAGAAAAGCTTCCATGTTATGTGTTAATGCATCCATGCCAGTAGCGGCGGTAACAAAGCCGGGTAAATCCATAGTGAGCAGTGGATCTGCAAAAATTATTTTAGCCAACAGTTTTGGGTGGAACAAGATTCTTTTTCTATGCGTGTCATCTTCAGAAATAATAGCACTGCGGCCCACTTCACTGCCTGTACCACTGGTAGTAGGCACGGTAATAAAATAAGGTACTGCTTCTGTTACATATTGGTCACCGCCAATTAAATCATCGTAATCAAACAGATCCCGATGGTGATTGACACTAAGCACAATCGCCCTTGCCACGTCCATAGCAGCTCCGCCACCGATGCCGATAATGCAGTCGCAACCCAATTCTTTGTAAGCAGCACCGCCTTTGATAACATCCGATTTTACGGGATTTTTATGTATATCAGAAAATACTTCTGCTGATATTGATTTGGCCGCAAGATCTTTTTTTATCTGTGCAAAGAATGACAATTGCGCCACCACGGGGTCAGTAACCAATAGCGGCCTGGAGAAACCACCAGCAGACAAATGAGCAGGCAATTCTTTTATCGCATTCGCACCAAAACGTATAATGGTGGGGAAATTATATTGCCTGATAACAGTAAAGTCGATCATTTTTTTTATTTTTCTGATATTAAATTCGATTGTTGTTGCTTATATTATTTCAAAATACCTTTTCAGTTCCCAGTCGGTTACCACTTTGGAGAACTGTTTCCATTCCCATTCACGGGTGCCGGTAAAATGCTGCACAAAAGTATCCCCAAATAGTTCTTTTGCCACTGCAGATGTTTTCATGGCCTGGGATGCGTCCCATAAATTTGCGGGCAATACACCATTCTTTTTATCAGCATAACCATTGCCCACGGTTGCGGATTGCTTCAGTTTCATTTTGTTTTTTATTCCGTATAAACCTGCTGCCAAACAACCAGACATGGCGAGGTATGGGTTTGAATCAGATCCTACCACCCTTGTTTCTAACCGGGTAGACGTAGCTCCGGCAGGCAACACCCTTAACGCAGTGGTACGGTTATCGATGGCCCAGGTTATAGTTGTAGGCGCCCAGGCACCTTCTGTAAGACGTTTATAACTATTAACTGTTGGTGCAAACATGGGAAGTATATGCGGGAGACAATACAACTGGCCCGCAATATAACTTTCCATCACATTGCTGATATTGGTTTTGCTTTTTTTATCGTAAAAAAGATTTTGTTTGCCATCCGCACTCCATAAACTTTGATGTACGTGGCCACTGCAGCCGGGTAAATTTTCGTTGAACTTTGCCATAAAGCTGGCAATGATATTGTGTTTTGATGCAATTTCTTTTACACCGGTTTTAAAACAAACAGCGCGATCGGCCGATTCAAGCAGTTTACCATATACGATGGCAGCTTCATATACACCAGGTCCCGTTTCCGTATGTATGCCTTCGATGGGCACTTTAAATTTATTCAGCAGGTCAAACAAATCATGAAAAAAAACGCTTTGCTGGGAGGCACGCAATACAGAATAACCAAACATGCCATTTGTTAAATGCTGAGGGTTACGGAATTTATTTTCGTACAGTTCATTTACATTGTTTACAAAATTGAACCACTCAAATTCCTGTGCAAAAAAGGGCAGAAAGCCGGCTTCCGTTGCCTGGTGTCCAATCTTTTTTAATAAGCTGCGTGGGCAGAGCGGCAAACCATTCCCTTTTACATCACCAAAGTCTGCCAGGAAAAACGGAAGGTCATTTTCCCAGGGTATTTCGCGAAATGTTTCCAGGTCAACCATGGCTGTTGCGTCCGGATAACCAGTGTGCCAACCAGTAAAACTTGCATTGTCATACGCTACATCATTGACATCCCATCCAAATACCACATCACAAAAACCGAAACCCTTTTCTGCTATCGATTTAAATTTATCGAAACTGATTACTTTGCCCCGCAGCACGCCGTCAATATCTGTAATGGCGACTTTTACTTTGCGGGTATCCTTATCTGTTAGCTGCTGAATGAGGTCTTTGGTTGTTTGGTTGTGCGGCATTGTCATGTTTTTACAAAAAAATGAAACGATAAATATGAACGGCCAGGCTTGCAATAAATGTTGATTTAATATAGCATGCCGCGATGGCAAGGTTGTATGTTCCTTCTGGTGCATGGGCATGGTTCCAAACAGCATACACAACACATACAGCTGTACGCGACAAGTGAGGGGGTACTGCAGTTGGTTCCGGCGATAATTCCGTCATGAAGTAATCAGCGTTGGTTGTAAGGTTTAAAAGTAGGAAAAATAGAAAGAAATAGATGAGTAATAAAGGCTTATCTGCCGAAAAATAAATCAAATGATGCGATAAAATAATTTTATTTTTTAAATTATCATCTGGAATTAAATATATTTGGGTATTAAACAATACATAATGAAAAAAATCTATGTCTCTTCGCTAATCGTACTCATGGCAGTTTTCTTTTCTTATTGTCATACAGCAAAAAAAGCAGCTGGTGCGCCGCCCGCCGCCGCGTCTGTTACGTATGAAGCAAATGTGCTACCGATAATTATGGCTTCATGTACACCTTGTCATGTGCCTTCAAAAGGAGGAAATAAAGAAGCGCTGGATAATTATAGTAATTCAAAAAAAGATATAGACGGGATTCTGCACCGAATACAGTTGGCCCCTGAAGAAAGAGGATTTATGCCAATGAAGCATCCTAAATTGAGCGACACCGACATCGCTGTTTTTAAGCAATGGAAAGACAGTGGCCTGGCCGAAAAATAATGCCAATACAAAATATATGCTGCTAAGCAATTGTAAGCGCCTTCGGGTGCTTTTTTTATGCACCCCCCGACCCCCTGAAGGGGAGGCTTAGATCGGGCATGTTGAAAAGATATTACGATGATTCATTTTAAGCTTTTGTTCTTTGTATTCTGACTGTGCAAATAGTTAATTACATAGTTAATTGCTGATAAAGAAATACAAAGAGAGCGATCCAAGCCTCCCCTTGAGGCCCGTCCGAATGGATTCATCCGGGCAGGGGTCAGCGGTGCCATTTTGGGCATAACTACCTGACATTCTATCCTATTGCTGTTAAGAAAAACACAATAAGAATATAGGCTAAGACCCTTACTGCGCCTAATTGTTATTGAATGGTTATATCGCTTTTGGCCGTGTTTCTTTAGTATAATTTTTGAGTCTATAGATCTATAAAATACAGCGTTATGAAAAAATTAATGGTAATAGTAATGGCATTAGGCCTGGCGCTTGGCGCATCAGCACAACGGGGACATGGATTTGGCGGAGGCGGTCGGGTTATTATAGCTGCTCCACGTGTTGGAATTGGTTTTGGATATTCTCCTTTTTATTCTCCGTTTGGATACTATCCTTATGGTTCGCCTTACGGATATAATAATGGGTACCGCTACTCAAAACCATCTAAACTGCAGGTTCAGATAGACGATATCAAGATTGATTACAAGGATAAAATCTGGTCTGCAAAGCATGATACCAGCCTTGACCGTAAAGAAAGAAGAAAAGAGGTGCACCAGTTGAAAGTGGAAAGAGATCAGGCGATCAATGATGCAAAAAGAAATTACTATAAGTATTAAAACACAGCAGCGTTTACAAAGCAAAGCACAGCCTGGAAACAAAAGCCGCCTTTACAGGGCGGTTTTTGCATTTATGATGTGTTCCTGATAATTTAGCGGCTATATTGTTATTCCAAACACATATTCTACTGATTTTCAATGCACGCAATTAACGTGCATTTAACCAGTTTTGTTTAGCGATACTGAATGTGAAATGTATTTTTGCGATTCATGTAAAGCCACTCATATCAACCCTTTTAGCGGTAAAGGATGGCTGTTGGTAGATTTTATGATTTGTTTTAAATAGCAATCTGATAGTTTTGAAACGATACAATTAATTTTAACCCAATTGCAAAAAACTCAATTTTTCAACCTTTATTTATGAAGTACACGCTGACCTTTTTTGGTATACTGATGGTAGCACTCCTGCACGCGCAATCTAACAATCTTCCTCAATGGCATTTTGGCGTAAAA
>JBDUAY010000403.1:0-5377 GCA_040004415.1 Bacteroidota bacterium
CTATTTAGAGGGTCTAAACAGGAAAGGGTCTCATCGACGAATACCACCTGTTTACCCATGACGTGCTATTGGGTTTGGGCCCGCCAATCCACGCGCATCTTGTAACGCCGCTTTACTTGAACATGGCGGATACGAAAGTTTTTCCGGGAGGGAATTACCGTACATACTTTCATCCTGCATTAAGCATAGAAGGCTTATGTATGTACAGCAACCCTATTCATGCTACTCTGCGCTTCCGGGATTCAGGATAACTGCACAGCCCTTGTACTGACGTCCCTTATATAAAACAGTCATCTGGTATTCATACACGTGATCGCTCACCCCATCATTGCAAAATTTAGAAAGGATAGCAATCCTTAATGGATCACCCGATTCAGTGCGCACGGAATAGACTGTGCTGTCTCTGGTCATCAGCGGCATTTCGATGGGAACAATCACTGGTTTTTCATTAACGGAATGTTTAAACAGTATCAGTTTCTCCCTGTCTATTTCAATATTCCAGAAAGGTTCATTGCCATTGCCAATGATATCAATGCCATCAGCCTTTCGTTTTTTCCAGGAAGCATTTTCAGGTGCTGTATTTTTTTTAAAGAGAACATTCTGGGCCGACAAAGAATCCTGTATGACAATACCGTTATTTTTGGTATTGATGAGACTATCTTTAAACAGCTTGTATTCAGATACTACTTTGGCGTCACGGTAAAGTAAAAACTTTCCTTTTTCTTTCTCCCATGTGCCCGAGGTCATTTTTGCCTGTGTTCCTTTTCCCCAATTTAACTCTTCCATTTTATACTGGTAGTCGGCCGTAAACACAATAGTGCGCTGAATACCTTCACAATTTTTACAAGGCAGCATGCCCTGGTAAAATCCCACTGGCATTGTATCGTACGTATGAGCGTTAATGATGGAATCTTTAATAAGGACCATGGTATCGGTCTTATTGATTACAACAGACTGGGAAGCATTGGACATCCGGTATCCGGAAAAATAATACCAGGCACCAACGCCAGCGATACCCAGAATAATGACGAAAAAGAAGGTTTTCATAAAAGATTTGGATTTGTTTGTGATAACTGACAGCAAAGAAGTTGCGGGTAAAGATGGATCATTTGTGTGGTAAATGATAGTAAATGACAAAATATATGCTGGCTAAATACACTTAGTAGTGTTTCTCTTTGCAAAAAATTACCGTTTACGGACTCCACAGATTTTTACGATTTTCATTTTGCTGCTCAGGGTCATATACCGATTGGGCTACTAGCTCTTGTGATTTACCGTATCCTTGCGTATCATACCGTATGAATTTTCAAAGATGGTAACTTGAAGTTCCCTGATTTTTGAGAACGCAACCGGATTTTGGCGAATAAAGGAAAATAAAGCCATAAAACAGGCAAAATAAACAGGCTGATTATCCGGGTAAGTCGAATGTACCCGTGTCAGACAAGCACTCGGTGTGATGGGATTATTTGCCGATACAGAACTTACTAAAAATATAATCCAGTTGATCTTCATTGGTGATTTCGCCGGTTATTTCACCAAGATAATGAAGACAGTTGCGAATATCAAGGGCAAGTAAATCACCGGAGATGTTTTTTTCCAGGCCACCCTTTACTTCTGATAAATAAATAGCTAATTTTTGAAGTGCTTCATAGTGCCGGATATTGGTTACCAAAACAGCTTCCGTATTAACACTACCTGTCATCACCGATTGCACTAACCTATTTTTTAATTCGTCAATATACAGGTGTTCTTTTGCAGAAATCAATAGCAGATTATTAAAAGAATTAAATTTTTCTTTTGACTGCTGCATCATTCTATCAGCTTTATTACCTACCAGCAGATATTGTAATTTCTCGTTTTTAAATTCATTTTCAACCGCCGCCAAATCCTCAGCACTAATTTCACTTACATCAAAAAGGTACATCACCAAATCGGCCTGGCTCCTTTTTTCCATGGCACGTGCAACACCAATACTTTCAATGCTGTCGCTGGTATGACTGCGGATACCGGCTGTGTCAATCAGCCGAAATAACAGCCCATCAATATTAATGACCTCTTCAATAGTATCACGGGTAGTTCCGGCAATCTCACTTACAATGGCGCGGTTCTCATTCAGCAACGTGTTCAGCAACGTGGATTTACCCGCATTGGGCTTGCCGATGATGGCGACCTGCACACCATTCTTTATAACATTGCCCAGCGCAAAAGATTGCAGCAACCGCCCGGCAGCTAATTGTAATTGATTAATGAGATCGATAAACTGTTTTCTGTCTGCAAACGCTACATCTTCCTCCGCAAAATCAAGTTCCAGTTCTATCAGTGCAGAAAATTTAATTAATTGTTCCCTTAATTCCAGCAATGCACCAGAAAAACCACCGCGCATATTTTTGATAGCGGTTTTGCGACTGGCTTCCGTATTGCTCGCAATAAGATCTGCTACTGCTTCAGCCTGGGTTAAATCCATTTTGCCGTTCAGAAAAGCTCTCTGGGTAAATTCACCTGGCTTTGCCAACCGTGCGCCTTTGCGTAAACAAGCTTGAATAAGCTGTTCTAAAATAAATGGCGAACCATGACCCGATATTTCCACCACATTTTCTCCGGTGTAAGAACGTGGTGTTCTAAAGATGGTCACAACTGCTTCATCCAACAGATTACCGTCTTCTTTTAAAAGACCTACATGGGCAGTATGTGAAGATTGTTCCAATAAATTTTTTGATGTAAACAGCGAAGCCGCAATAGTAATTGCGTTGTTGCCGCTGAGCCTTATTACACCGATTGCCCCAATGCCGGGTGGCGTCGCCAGGGCAACAATCGTATCATCCCAGTCGCGCGGGTTTCCTTTCATTATCTGTAAGTTATTTTTAGATCATCAAAAATAACTGTACTGGCCCAATAAAAAATCCCCTCTTTACAAGAAGGGACTTGATAAAAATAATCTCAACACTATTTTATTGAGTTTCCAGTTTGAAAGTAATAGGTTGTTTTTTGTAGGACTTTACCTGGCGTCCGTTCTGAATAGCTGGTTTCCATTTACCACTTTTCTTGATTACACGAATGGCTTCCGACCTTAATTCATTCGGACCGCTAATCGCTTCCACATCACTTACATTACCTTCCTTATCAACAATGAACTGCACTACAACAGTTCCCTGTATTTCATTATCCTGTGCATCCTGCGGGTAAACCAATGTTTTATAGAGAAACTTTCCCCAATCATTGGCATTCTCACCATACATGGATTCTGTTTCCACTTTAGTAAAGGTTTTATCCCAGTCTTCTTCAACCTTTTTAGGGGCTTCCACAACACCCTTGCCGTTATCAACGGGTGGCGTTAAGCCTTCATCCTTTATACCTTCCTGGTTAACTGTACCAATTTTTGTATCCTCCAGTTTTTCCTGTTCTGGTGGCTTTTCTTCTTCTTTTACTTCCTCGTCTTTTACAATTTTAGGAGGCGTAAATTTGGCCATTTCTACCTTAGGTGGCTCTTGTTTTGGAGGCGGAGGTGGAGGCGGCGGCTCATTTTTCTTTTCTTCCTGCTTAATTTCTTCCAGTTGCACATCTTTTACAACCACTTCTGACTTTTTAGAATTGGCATTGATGGTATTAATAACAAAATAGCCAATAAATATAAGTAAAAGCAGCGCAGCCATGCCAGCAAGTGCGTAGGTAAGGCGCTTGTTGTAAGCTTTTCGCAACTCATAAGCGCCGTACTCCTTGTTGCGGCCATCAAAAATGATGTCCAGGATGTCGGCACTCATTATTTTGTTTACGTCTAACATGGTATTTCTTTTAAATTGAGATGCTTTTCAATTATAATTCCACAATTAAAATGGCTTATTGTCCACCATTTTTTTCGGTTGCCTGAACAAGCTGGTATTCTACAGGAGAAATCTCAACCGTTGCATACCTCTTTACATCATTAATAAGCATTTCATCCAGCATATCAACCACATTTTTATATGTGCAGTCGGCGTCTGGCTTAATCACTACCACGAAATCTGCGGGATTGGTAGATCTTTTTTTGCTTAAAATCTCATTCCTGATATCTTTAAAATTCGAACTCTTAAAGTTGGAAGCGTCCGGGGCGAGTGTACCTTCATAATAATATACTTTGTTGTTTTTAGCCAACAAAACGGTTAAAACGCCTGATTCTTTTACTTTATTCTGTTCTTCCGGCTTATCAGTATCCTTGGGCAGGTTTAATTTCATACCCGTAGGCTGACTCATGGTGGTGGTAAAGATAAAAAAGGTAATGAGGAGAAACCCAAGATCCACCATGGGTGTAAGATCCACCCTGGTAGAAAGCTTCTTGGCTTTTTTTACGCCTGGTCCTTTTTTATGCCCTCCCCCACCGGAGGTATCCATTTCTGCCATGACTCAAATTTTTAATTATAAATAAATAATTTACGCCGCCTTTTTAGGAAGTTTCGATAATTCTGATCCCGGCGGTATGCCTTCAGGATTGGTAACCATCTGGAACTTCAGCAAGTCATTCTTTTTCAGTGCATTTAAAATGCCCTGGAAAGAAGGATACTTTGCATTGTTATCGCCCTTAACAACTATCAGCATTTTTCTGCCTTCAAAAGCACCTTTGGCTGCCGTTAACCATTCTGTTAATTGATTATTGAGTGTATCTGTAACCGGAATGCCATCCATTTTTAATTTTTTGATGTCGTCTACCGGGGTATTCAAAAAACCGCCCAATTGTGAAAACGGAACACCTATAAAAGAATTAGCTCTTACAAATGCCTTTTTCTGAGCATCTGTCAGGTTCAGGTTTTTTGAAGTGCTGATAGCATTAATGGTGGCCTTTTTTTCATCTGTATTCTTATCAGATATCGACAGGAAAACTTTTCCGTCTTTATCCATGGTAAGCATTACAACATCATTTTCAGGCGCAGCTGTGTGAGAAACTGAACTGGGGGTAGTAACAGCCAATATTTCTGACGGCTTAAATTTTGTTGTCAATATAAAAAAAGACAACAATAAAAAAGCCACATCGCACATCGCGGTCATGTCTATTGAAGTGCTTTTTCGTGCTACTTTAACTTTTGGCATGATATAATTAATTAATTCACTTATTAGATTCAAAACCTGCCAGATTCCACAACAAAAATGTTATGAAAAAATCAAAACCCTGCTGCTTATTTATACAAAGAAGCAAAGCTTTGTGTTAAGGTAAAACCACTTTCATCAATACCATATGTGATAGAGTCAATTTTTGTGGTAAATACGTTGTACATGATAATCGCTACGGCAGAAGTACCGATACCCAAAGCTGTGTTGTACAAGGCTTCAGAGATACCCTGCGATAATTTAGCTGCAGCTTCACCACCACCTTCAGCACCCAGTGCCGAGAAAGACCTGATCATACCCA
>JBDUAY010000404.1:0-5364 GCA_040004415.1 Bacteroidota bacterium
ACGGCAGCAACAATATGGACAGTAGCTGCAGTTGGGATGGGTATTGGCGCAGGCTATTATTTTGCGGCGGCTTCTGCGAGTGTTCTAATCATTTTTGTTCTGTCTATTTTGCCATATGCTGAAAGCCGGATAGATAAACTCAGCCAGACAAGAACATATGTTATTCAAAGAAATTATAAAGAGGGCATCGTTGTTTTTTACGAAAATATTTTTAAGGAACACCATTTAAGATTTAAAAGAACAAATATCTTAAAAGAAAGAGACATTATCACCATAACGTGGGAAGTACAGGGCAGTGCAAAAAACCAGGATGCATTTTGCATTGGTGTTTCGCAGGATCAATTGGTTCAACGGTTTGAATATTAAAAATAAGCCCCATTGTTTAAAAACAAAGGGGCTTATTTTTAATAACCATATTTTTATTTATCTGAACCAATAAAGTATCCAACAAGTCCGTCCATAGTAACCTGTAACACAACATCCTTATTGTCTTTTTTTAGCTCAACAAAATAATTGTCCGCATCATCAAACTGACTGCCATACAATATCATGTCTGTATCAACGTCCTCATTATCGTCAAAGAAAACCACTTTTTCAACAGTATAATCTTTGTATTCTTTTGTTATTTCTTTTTGTGCTGATTCAGGTAAATCTGCCAACGTTTTATCTGTGGTGGTGCCTACCAGTTGCGCATCAAAATCAAAATAGGCTGTAGTAGCTATACCGTCATTATAAAAGAGTGCCTGGTCAAAATATTTTCCCTTTGTCCATTGTACACCCGGTTGATCACCAAAACTTCTGTAAAATTCTTGTTTAGATTGATAATTTATTTCATTGCCTTCCAGTTTTCTAAGTGTAATGCGTTCCTCTTTTTTCTCTTTTCTAATTTCTTTTCTTTCTTCTTTGGAAGGTTTAATATCGTCTTTTACCATTGCGGCATCGCTTGATTGTGCCTGCATGCTCATAAAAGAAAATAGTATAGCGGCGGATGCAAAGAATATCTTTTTCATGACTTTTATTTTAAAAATTTATTAGTAATTGTTTTTAAACTTATTCAAATAATCGCTGCTAACCCTCACTATCAGCGGTGTGTTTTCTGACGCTCCTGTTATTTTCATTCCATAATCTGCAGGTTTAAACCGAATCACAACAGAAATACTGAAACCATCTGCCGGATTATTGCGGGGTGTTAATAAATACTGCGCAGTGGCTGTCTTACTTATATTATTGATCGTTAAAATGCCTGCCGTAGTAAAGTTTTTTCCCAGCGTAATTTGTTGTTGCTGTACCTGTTGTTTGTCAAGGGTCATCGTAAAGTTCGCCATAGTGTCTGCCGGTGCCCGAACAAAACTTACTGAATCCAGGTTTTGTATAAACAGCGGGGAAATAGGTGTTTTAATTTCCACCACTCCTGAATAATCAGAGAACGTAATAATTGATGGCGGCAACTTTTTTTCAATCCAGTCCTGTCCATTGTTTTCCAGCGCGTCTGTAGTTGCTGTCCGGTAAACTTGTGCATTCATCTCCTTGGTGAATATTATAAGTGCTGCTAATAATAATATGTTTGCAATTTTACTGTTCATGGCTGAATGTTTTTTTTTAATTAATTCAACCCGATATCTGACCAGCCAGCAATTACTGGTATTTTCAGCGTTATTTCACAATCTTCATTGCTGTTATCATACAGATAAAAGCTAATTTTCCAGGCATCAGCAGCCAGGTTATTACTTACTGTTTCCTTATCCAATATTAATAAGCCAGAACAAGTACTAAGGTTGTTTTCATCGTCCTTTATGCTACCTTCCAGGACAAAGACTGCTCCATCATTATCCTGGTCAGACAAGTCAATTGTACATGAGGGAAATATACTAGCTGCGATATTTACTCTTTGTGTATGATAATCAAGCCATTCAGGTTGCACGTGTTTGTTACAATTAATCATCAAGTGCCAATCGCCTTCAATCGAAAAAGTTCCTTTTTCAAAATCAATCTCCACTGCTAATGATGCGGTATCAATATCGTACTGATTTCCAATTTTTAATGTGTCTTTTACCATCGTTAATTCAGACGAAAAAATTGAATGTGCATATGTTTTCAAAAGGATTGGCGCTTTCATAACCCATTGTTTTATTTGATGCTGTAAACCTACGCTTACGGCAACTGTAAAAAAATGGAAGCTCGATGAAAAGGCAGTTTAGGTCGGTGAGAAAAACTGATTATAACGTGGAATAAAATCTGCAAGCATCTTCCAGCGCCTTGTTGCAGATTTGTTTAATGCGCAAAATGGTTTTTTCAAATGCTGCTTCACCTGTCATTTCGTATTCCAGCGTATCAAGGTCTGCCTGAAGAATTTCTCTTAGTCCCATAATAGAAACAGTTGTTTTCATATTATGGGCAATATATTTAATGGTATCAAAGTCTTTTTCGTCAAATGCTTTTTCCAGCGCGGCAATATCTGTGGGTATGCTTTCTATAAATTGTTCTGTTACTGTTTTTTCATATTCTTTGTTACCATTACTTATTTCCTGCATGTATTGCAGGTTTATATTTTTATACCCAGGAAGATTGCTGCCGTTCTTTTTTTCAACGATTGAAAATGTATTCTGCGGAATATAACGGGTTATCATATCAATTAATTCTTTCTCTTTTATTGGTTTTGATATATAATCGTTCATTCCAAAACTGATGCATTTTTCTTTTTCCCCGGCCAGTACATGCGCAGTCATAGCAACAACCGGTATGTCAAGTCCTAATTGTTGTCTTATTAATTCTGCAGCGGTATAGCCATCCATTTCCGGCATTTGTATATCCATCAGTATAAGGTCAAAGACTTGTTCTTTCAGCAGGTCAACAGCTTTTTTGCCACTGTTAACAATAGAAAAAGATAATTGCCATTGTGTTAACAAATGCTTCATCAAAAGTTGATTCATTTCATTGTCTTCAACTACCAGGATGCGGCCGCTCAACCATGTTGACGGCCCGGCCGGCTGGATCTCAACAGTATTTAAAATTGCAGACGGGCTGGTAATTTTATATGGAATAACAAACCGGAAAGTGCTGCCTTTGCCTGGTTCACTTTCTACAAATATTTCCCCGTTTTGCAATTGTACAAGGTCTTTAACAATAAAGAGCCCAAGGCCAGTGCCCCCATATTTTCGGGTAATAGAAGCCTCTGCCTGCCTGAATCTTTCAAAGATGCGTGGCAGTTTATTTTTTTCTATGCCGATACCGGTGTCTGTTATGCTGAAAGAGAGCCTGGTAATATTATCGGTAATACCGGTATTGACTGCATGAATCCGGATGCTGCCAGCATCAGTAAATTTTACTGCGTTGCCAATAAGATTAACCAATATTTGTGTGAGACGGGTTGCATCTCCTTCCACTATATTTGGAATGTTTTCGTCGATAATAACAGACAGCTCAACTTTTTTTTCACGGGCCTTTTCAATAAACATTGTTTCAATAGAATGAAGCAGTTCCCGGAGGCTGAAAGGAAAAGTTTCGATGCGCATCATACCTGCATCAAACTTTGATAAATCAAGTATATCATTGACAATTGTAAGCAGGTTTTCGCCAGATTTTTGAATGGACTGCACATAAGCGGACGCATCTTCATCGAGCTCTTTTTTCTGCAACAACCCGGTAAAGCCGGTAATTGCATGTAACGGTGTGCGTATTTCATGACTCATATTCGCCATAAAATTTTCTTTTACTTTAGCTGCTTCTTTTTCTGCTTTTTCCGAGGCATCCAGTTGTAATATTAATTGGTTTTGCCGCCGTACCCGGTTAATGATAAACCAGAATAACACCGCACCGCTGAACGCTACCATAATAAAAAGAATAATACCCCATCTCCGGGCGCTTTGCCCGCTCTTATCTACCGAAGCCGTGACTGATCTGAGCAGCTGACGGCGGCTGCTGTCCAGCTTATGCGTAATAAAAGTTATTGAATCGGTTAGTTCGTTTCCCCTTGCGTTATTTATGAGGGTGTCGGTTGAGTTTGGTCCCTGCCGGTAAAGTATTTTTATTGCACGGTTGTTAAAATATATTTTTCTATGAATCACGTCGTCCAGCTGGTCAATATATTTAACGGAGCTGTCATTATCATCTATTTTTTGAAGCTTTCCAAGATTACTTTCTATTGCATTAATTTCCTGCTGCAAACTCAAAACATGTGTAGTGTCTTTTGAATTAATTGCTTTGCCCACGTCATTTTCAACAGAAATAATGTTTTTGCGTAAATCTCTTAATTCTGCTTCAACTGTAAATTCATTAAGCACTTTTTCATTTCCTTCAATCAGTGTGTTAATATTTTTTACAGAATTGTACTGTATAAAAATCAGTAACAGGTTGCCCAATATAAATGCAGCAAGTATGTAGTAAATAAATCGGTTGCTTGCCATTGTGGTAAAATAAACCTGATAAGTTAAATTAAAATTACTGTTGTTCCTGCTGAGAAGGCAGATTGATATAGGCAGATAAAAAATAGATGAGGAGTGCAATGCTGATGCCCATACCAAGGATTAATAAAATTAAAAACCATAGCTGATGACCGGCATCAATTTTGGTGAGAAATAAATACGACAATTCTATTAACACAGCCAGATCAGAAAAAAATAATATTGTGTATAGGATCTTCATTTTGACACGTTAGTTTAAAATGATGAATAAAATGGTTGTATGCTTTGAAGATCAGCTTCTTGGTTGTTTACCGGTACGTGTTAATATTTTTCCCCGGTTATTTAATTCTTGCAGCATCCCTGATAGCAATTATCTCCTTTTCAATTGTGTCCGGATTCATGTAGCGTTCGTATCCCATATCGCCTTTGTCTGCATAGCCGGCACCACGCCAATAAACTGTGTGCATTGTATTTCTTATGTAAGTACTCCATGCCTCCAGTTTTTTTCCTAATCCATGCCTGATACAAATCATGTCTGTATTGTACTCAAAACGATCTAAATAACGTGCAGACAAATGCCGTATGCCCACGATGAAACAATGCCAGGTGCTTTTTGCAGATAAGTCTGCAACATGACTTAATTCGTGCCCCACAATGCCAATTCTTGCATCGGCAGGCAGGTTGGCTAACATCACCGGGGTTAGCCCGGTACTTGTTTTATTACTGATTGTTATAACATACGTTCTATAACCTTTCGGCAAAAACGCAGATAAAAACGTTGGCTTTGTTTTCAGTGTCGACAACGATTTCCTAATTCTGAATTTTACCGCGACATTTTTTAATTCAGGGAAATGCGACAGCGCTTCAAGTGCTTCTTTTTCATAGGCCGCCGGCAATTGTTTGTGCCTTGCATATTGCAACAGGTTCGTGTCATTTGCCTGATGCATGCTGCTTATTATTTCAA
>JBDUAY010000060.1:0-18148 GCA_040004415.1 Bacteroidota bacterium
AATGCAAAGGTAATGGAATTCAATAAATACAAAAACTTTGATGATATAATTTTTTACAGTTCCTCAAAATAAAAAATATATAGCCGTTAATACTGCATCCAAACAGCATTTGAGCATACAATCAAAGAACGTGAATTGGCTCAAAAACAACCTTTGGCTGAAGCAGGGTAATATAAGTGATGTTTATCGCCAACATAAGGCAACCTAACAAAAAACCCCGCCACTGGGGGCGGGGTAGAATATCGGTTAAAAATTATGCAATCTGCTTTTCTTTTTTTCGCTTTATTTGGTTTACAAGAGAATCAAAAGCTTCATCAAATGATTCCTGGAAAGATTTAGAACTTGCTTTTACAAAAAACTGGCGACGTGGTACGCGGACATTTATTTCTGCGACTTTGTCTTTAATCTGGTGAACTACGTTGTCTAACTTTAGAAAGACATCTACTTTAATGATACGGTCATGAAAAGTATTAAGCTTTTCTAATTTCCGGCTAACATATTCTGTTAGTTTTACATCTGCATCAAAGTGGACTGTCTGAATGTTAACGTTCATAAATTTCGCTTTTAATCAGTGAACAATAATTTAAAGAACTTAAAAAACAGAACTGTATTACGTGTCAATAACATATCAGCGCTGTCAATTGGTAACAGTATGAAATTAACGGTTACCACCTGTTTTTCCAAATTAAAAAACATATAAATTTACACTTACACAAAGCCGCGTTAAAGTACTGATTATGCCCGTGGATGTGCCTTCTTATGGGCTTCTTTTAACTTTTCAATATTGTTATGTGTATATACTTGTGTAGAAGCAAGACTGCTGTGGCCCAGTAATTCTTTAACGGCATTAAGGTCTGCACCGTTATTGGTTAAATGGGTGGCAAATGTGTGCCGCAATATATGAGGACTTTTTTTATTTAGCGTAGTAATCTCGGAAAGATATTTTTTCACAATAAGATAAACATACTTTGCGTAAAGCCGCTTACCGTTCTCCAGAACAAAAAAGTAAATGCCGTCTGCATTCTCCATTTCTTTTTTCTTTGCCTGCTGATATGCTTTCAATTCATTTATCACTTCAGTTCCTACCGGCACTACTCTTTCCTTATTGCCCTTGCCGAGTACTTTAATAGCTTTTTTTGAATAGTCTATCTGGTTCTCTTTCAGATTTACCTGTTCACTTAAACGCATACCCGTATGGTAAAAAAGCAGCAATAATAACCGATCCGTTTTACCTTTCCAATCATCCGGAAATTGCAGGTGCTGAAACAAATTATTCATATCTGTTTCCTTTACAAACTCAGGAAGCCGCCTGCTTATTTTAGGTGTTGTTACAGACCACATAGGTGTTGATTCAAGCGCGCCGGTTCTTATGTGATATTTGAAAAAAGATTTTAAGGAGGATGCTTTACGGTTAATACTTTTAGCCGTTATTTTATTGCCTTTTAATTCTGCGAGCCAGCTACGAACATACGTGGTTGCAATATCAGTAAGCGTTGAGGCCTGGTACTGGTTAGTAAGATATGTAAAGAATTGCTCCAGATCATTTTGGTACGATATAATGGTATGCTGAGAATATCTTTTCTCGAATTTGAGATAATTCAGGAAAGACTGCAAAGGCAACTGAAATGGACTATCCATACAATGAAATAGCCGTAAAGTTATTCACTTTACAGCTATAAATATATTCTCCATTAATTAATATTAATCGTCTAACTGACCACTGCTAACCTTAAGCTTATAAACAGCCTTTAGTATTTCACCGCGGCGTCTTACAGAAGGCTTAATAAAAGCCTGGCGTTCTCTTAACTGCACCAGAATTTTCGCTTTTTCGAATTTCTTCTTATACTTTTTAAGCGCCTTGTCAATGTTTTCGCAATCTTTGGAATCAATAATCAACATAAATAATACCCCCTTTAATGTTTGGGACGGCAAAGATAAAGGAAAATCGTAAACAGCCAAATGCTTTTACAGCTTAATTTTGAACCCATGTTTACAGGAATAATAGAAACAACCGGTATTATTAAAGGAATAAGTGAAAAGGGCACCAATAAAACATTCTGGATAGCCTCCCCGCTGGCAAATGAATTAAAAATAGACCAAAGCGTGGCGCACAACGGCGTTTGCCTTACTGTTGAAGCCTTTGACGATACTGCTTTTAAAGTAACTGCCATTGCCGAAACGCTTTCTAAAACCAACCTCGGCGACTGGAAAACCGGTGATTCTATTAACCTGGAACGTTGCCTTCAGCCATCTGGCAGGATGGACGGCCATTTTGTGCAGGGGCATACCGACACCAGGGGGCTGGTGAAGGAAATAACCGATTTAAATGGCAGCTGGCAATTTACCATTGGTTTCGACACCGCGTTTGCAGTCTATCTAATAGAAAAGGGTTCCATTGCAGTAAACGGCATCAGCCTGACTGTTTTTAATGTAACAAACGATACATTTTCAGTGGCCGTCATACCTTACACCTATCAACATACTAACCTGCAGTTTGTAAAGGCAGGCGATTATGTAAATCTTGAATTTGATATGCTGGGGAAATACATCATCCGATGGGCGGAAACTACGCGGCAAAACAATCTTTCCTAACTTTTTCCGTTTTTTAAGTGGTCTTTTGTTCAAAAACAGCTGCTTTCTAAAATGAAAAAAAACTTTGCTTCTATATGGCTTCCCTTATTTGCTTTTTTTCTTATAGCGTGCCCTGCGGCGGCGCAAATTTCAGATGATCATTTTATAAAACTTGTTGAAACAGAAAAACAGTCGTTCCCGATGAAAGGAGACGGTAACCGGGGTAATTCAACAAATCTCACAAACACCGTTGCTTCCAATAATTTTGACGTGACTTTTTATAGATGCGAATGGGCGATTGACCCAAACATTCGTTTCATAACAGGCAAGGTAACATCGTATTTTACTGTTACTTCGGCTTCAGATAAAATTGTTTTTGATTTAAGTGACACGTTATCGGTAGACAGTATTATTTATCATGGTAATCAATTAGGCTTCACAAAAATTGGCAATGATGGATTACAGCTTGAATTTACGGTTACCCTTGATGCAGGAAAAAAAGACTCTGTTTCCATTTATTATAAAGGCGTGCCAAGAGCAAATACTGGATCTAAACCATTTGTTCAAACAACGCACGATGGCGTGCCCGTTATCTGGACCTTGTCTGAACCGTATGGCGCAAAAGAATGGTGGCCCTGTAAAAATGGTTTGAATGATAAAGCGGACTCCCTCGATATTATTATTGTTTCCCCGTCAGCTTATAAGGGTGTGGCCAATGGTGTATTAAAAAGTGAATCAATTCAAGGCGGCGCTAAAACTGTCTATTTCAAACACCGTTATCCGATAGCAACCTACTTATTGGGAATTGCTGTTACAAATTATATCACTGATATTGATAGTATACAGTTAGGCGATAAAATGATGCCCGTTTTACTTAATGCCTACCCAGAGAACGAAAATACTTTCAACTATGTTACTTATGTTGCAAAACAATGCCTGCCGGTATTTTCCAAATTGTTTGGTGAATATCCTTTCATTAAAGAACATTATTCACAAACACAATGTGGCTTTGGCGGAGGAATGGAACACCAAACCAATACATTTACAGGAGATTCCTGGAACCAGACTACTGCACATGAACTGGGCCACCATTGGTTTGGCGACAATGTTACGTGCGGAAGCTGGCAGGACATTTGGCTAAATGAAGGTTTTGCTAATTATACACAATTCATCTTTGTTCAGAATTTTGATACCACCTTAATAATGGCTCATCTTCATTATTATCTGGATTTAATTACATCGCTTCCTGGCGGATCTGTGTTTGTAACCGATACTACTTCAGCCGCCAGAATTTTTGACAACCGTCTTACTTATGCAAAAGGCGGATACGTTGTGCATATGTTGAGAGGCATTCTTGGCGACTCAATTTTTTTTAGGGGACTGCGGCAATATTTGAACGATCCAATAGTAAAAAATAAATTTGCTACTACGATTGATCTTGAACGCAATCTCGAACAGGTGAGCGGCAAAAATCTGAAAACATTTTTTCAAAAATGGATTTATGGAGAGGGATATCCAAATTACAATTGCACCTGGACACAAAACAGCAATCATTGGATAAAAGTTCAAATGAATCAAACAACTTCAGATCCATCGGTATCTTTTTATGACATGCCGGTTCAGTTACAATTCAAAAACAGCAGCCGCGATACTATTATTACAGTAAACAATCAGCGAACCGGAGAAACCTTTTGGGTAAATCCTGGCTTTACGGCAGACACCATGATCATTGATCCAAATTACTGGATACTGGCTAAATATAGGATTGTTAAGAAAATACCAGCTCAGAGCGTTTTACCAAATGATATAAAAATTTATCCAAACCCGGCAACGGATCATGTATTTGTTTCGCTGCTTAATCCAATCTCTACAAAGCTTTCTATTCGCTTATTTAACACTATTGGTCAATTGGTTTATTCTATGCAAAAAGAATTGAACGGACAGGATGAACTGATATTTATACCAACTTCTCAATTTGCAAGAGGTGTGTATATTCTTAAGATTTACGATAACAAAGCAATAAAAGCAACAAAAACGATAGTGATATAAAATGTTTTTTCACTCTTATCATGCCAGGTTAATCTGGACATAATGCCGGCAAACAAACTATCAGGAAATTAAACTTATCTTTCAAGGCATTTTAGTGTAACCCAATCTGAATTTTAATAAGCTACATGACACTTCAACCATCTGTTGCAGTAGTAATACTTAACTGGAATACAGCGTCTTTCCTACTGAAATTTCTTCCGGCTATCTTGTCTGCAGCGTATGATAATAAAGAAATCTACGTTATTGATAATAATTCTGCCGATGATTCTGTGCCAATGCTCCGCAAACATTTTCCGGCTGTTCATATTTTACAGATGACCGGTAATAAAGGATTTGCAGGCGGATATAATTTTGGGCTTGCGCAAATTAAAGCAGATTACTTTCTCATTGTAAATTCTGATCTGGAAGTGTCGAAAAATTTTATTGCTCCGCTGGTTGCTTTGCTGGAGCAGCATCCTGGTATTGCCATTTGCCAGCCCAAGTTGTTATCTCTGGATAACAACAAAAAATTTGAGTATGCTGGTGCTGCGGGCGGTTGGATAGACAAGTTGGGATTCCCTTTTACAAGGGGGCGAATATTAACTACCATTGAAGAAGATGAAGACCAATACAACAGTGTTGAACCAATCTTTTGGGCCAGTGGCGCCTGTATGTGTATCCGCTCTTCTGTTTTTGAAAAAACAGGCGGCTTCTACGACTATTATTACATGCACCAGGAAGATATTGATTTATGCTGGCGGGTACAGAATATGGGCTACTCCATTTATTCCTGTCCGCAGTCAGTTGTTTATCATATGGGAGGCGGAACCTTATCGTGGGAGAATCATCTTAAAACCTTTCTAACATTCCGCAATAATTATATCATGCTTTCAAGAAATCTTCCATTTTTACAGGCATTGTTGATTGTTGGCTTGCGATTAGTAATAGATTTCGCAGGTTGCTTTTATTTTCTACTGAAAAAAAAGGCAGGTATCAGTAAAGCAATTATTAAAGCCGAATTTGCGTATGTTTATTGGCTCCTGTTTTGTTCTGACAAAAAACATAAGCAGCCAAAAGGATGGAATAACAATGCCGGTATCTACAATGGCACTATTCTAATACCTTATTTTATAAAGAATAAGAAAAAATTTTCTGAACTTGCAAAAAAACCACCGGATGCTGGAAGTATTATTTAAAAAAATTAATCAGCGCAGAAAAGTAAAATATTTTCAAAATCCGCTATTTAACACTAAAAAAAAATATGCCTGTATTGGCATCGGCATGCATAGCCTCACTAATATTTATCCTCTTTTGCATCATTTTAATATACCGGTAAAATACATCTGTACACAAAAGAATAACTGGAGTAAAGAAGCAGCCAGGCTTTTTCCGGAATGTATTTTTACAAATGACATTTCAGCTATTTTAAACGATGCTGAAACAGAAGCGATATTTGTGTGCGCTTCACCCGGTGCACATTACGGCCTGGTAAACAAATTACTAAAAGCAGGCAAAAAAGTGTTTGTAGAAAAACCACCTTGTGCATCTTTATCAGAATTAAATATTTTGGCTGCTATAAATAAATACAGCATCTGTAAAGTTGGTTTACAACGGAGATATTGGCCTGGCAATAAATATGTAATGAACCGAACCAGTAAAGCGCGTTCATATATTTACCAGTTTTACTTTGGGCCCTACCCGCAGGGAAATGTTTTTAATGAATTATTTATTCATGCTATTGATTACGGTGCATTTTTATTCGGAAATTATAGCATCATTTCTAAAACTTTCCAAAAAGATAATGAAGGGATTACTGTTCAATTACATGTAAAACACACTAACGGTATAGCAGGCATGATAGAATTATCTACGCATTACTCCTGGAATGATCCGATAGAAATTATGAATATTCAATGCGAAGGCGAGTTGCTGACAGTCAGATATCCAATGCAGGTTACCGGGTTACAAAAACCAAAACGGGTATTGAATATGCCAACGGAAAGACTATATCAGGAACCTGTTATTACAAAAAATTATTTCTCCGTTAGCAATCTTGTTATGCCTGCGCCTGAAACAAATACATTAATTCTCCAGGGCTTTTATCATGAACTGGAAACTTTTATTAAGATGGTAGAATCAAGAGAAAACATATCTGATGCAAATGATCTTATTGGCTTACAGTCCATCTATAAAATTTTGGATGAGCTAAATGAATTAAACTAACGGACCGCTTCGTTGTAAGAACTCTTTTCATCCGAATCCCATTTATAATATCCGAGCAGTTTTGAAGTTGCATATTTGCCGAAGAATTTTTCAAAATTCCTGTAAAGGGCAATATCGTATTTTCTATGATAACTTATCCAGCATTGGTTGCAATTTTCAGCATGGTATTGTTGCGTTTTTACAGATTGTTCTGAATTAAAAATAACATCCAGCGTTTTCTCGTGTACGTTACCCAGTTTGATATCCAGGTTCTGACAAATAGGTACCGTACCATCAGGCAACACGATAACACTATCCATAATACTGTTGCACTTTAGCCGCAGGTTTCCGTTTAGCCAGTTCGGGTACAAACTGATATAATCATAATTCTCCGTGAATTCTTTTATAGCAGGCGGAATATCTGCATGAAAATCACCATCCTCTTTAATTTCAAATGCCGCTTCAGATTCTTCTTTACCATTTAATTTCTCGCGCTGCAGCTGTTTTGCTTTACTGAACTTCAAAAGCTCTTTGTTTTTCGATTGGCCAAAAACAACTTTTTTGGCATCTTCAATGGTATCAAAAAAAGGGATATTATTATAAATGCCTACTCTTAAAAAAACATTGTGTTCTTTACAAATAGCTGCTACGTGTTCAAGATCTTTAAAATCGTTATAAGGCGAAAGTGTGAACATTACAAAGATGGGAACAGATTCTTTAAGCGTTGTAATTACTTTTAAAACATCTTTATAGCCGTTCTTGCCACGCATGTAAAGATATGTTTCTTCATCTCCATCGAGGGAAATGTAGAGGCGGTGCGGTTTATATTTCCGAACTGCTACAATGAGCCGATCTGGTTTTAAGCAATTGGAAAAAATGTCATAATTCGGATGGTTCTTTGAAAACCATTCCATAATTGCGTCTGCTTCGGGATGCAGCAAAAATTCGCCTCCTTCCAATCCAACCATAGTAGACGTGTGCACGCAATCACTTTTCATAATCTCCTGAATAGACTGAAAAGACAAAAAAACTGGAGGTCTTTTTGCCCAAATAAGACAGTGCTTGCACCCTGAATCACAGAGGTCTGTTGTATACAGCATTAAAGAAGACAACCGCTTTTTTCCAGGAAAAAATCTGTTGTGCAAATAATTAAATCCCCGCAACGCGTATTCACTTTTTTCAAACATTCTTTCACTTTTAAAGAGCCCAATTAAAACAGTCTAATCAAAGCTTCCTTGTTCCAGTAATACATCGAATTTCGTTCTTTTTTTACAGCGAGCGTTTCCTTATTTATCTCATTCATAATACGGACGGTATCCCGGCTATCAACAAGTACACTTATAAACGGAAATATCGTCCAGATAGAATCTTTTAGAACCGGCCTGATAACAGGCCCTGTTTTTAAATAATCAGACCTCGTCAGGTAGTTGAACACCCTTATTTTTCCTGTATCAATTTTATTTATTACCAATGCTTTCCGAAAACCATTTCTGAATACAAATGCACCTTCCAATTCATCTGGCATATTTATGAAAGTAATATTATTGGACTTTTTACTTTTAATAATATTCATTATTGTATTTGCAGCAACAGATGCCTTTATCCAGTGCCTGTTATTAATTTCCAGCAAAGAGGTGCAATAAAAAGTTATAACAATTAATGCCAACCAACGGTTGAAAGATTTTTTGCACAAGGCAATAAGCCAGCTGCCTATAAGAATACATAAAAAGCACGAAGGAAAATACAGCAGCCTGTCTCCTTCGCTGGTACGCGTACTTACACCAAATGCCACCGGTATCAGCAAACTAATTGCCAGGCATATCAAAACAGATCGGTAATAAATGCGTGTCGTATCTTTGAATGTACCGGACTTGAAAAGATAAACGTGCAATGCAATCAACAGCAACAACACCCCAATTGCTGATACGATCAAAAGATATTGATTATCGGAAGGTGGGAGAAAAAGACGACCCAGAACCTTACCGGTGTTGAGTATTTTTTGCAGTATGTTATCGTCTGCAACCCGGCTTCCATAACTGCCAGTAATTCTTCCGGATAAAAAAAATTTTGTCAGCAGGTAACCAAATATAGCGCAGAGCCAGTAAAGACTATATGGAATAATTTTATTTTGTGATTTGTACCACGGCCAGTTTACAATAAAGATTAATATTGGAAGAATAATAATTGATTCATAGCAAAGCAGCCCGGCCAAGTAGCAAAGAATGGAAAAAAAAATAGTCATCCCGCCATTCTTTCTTCTTGCAAGCAACAGGCTCAGCAATGCAAAAAAACAGGCCATGGAAGAAAGCCTTCCAGATAACCATGATATACTTTCATTGTGAAAAGGATAAATTAAAAATAAAAAAGACGGTATTAGTGCGAACTCAAACCGATCCCTTTCACTACACATATTTATTCCGCGCACAAACCTAAATAAAAGAAAGGCGTTGCAAATGTGGGTGAGCACATTGAAAATATAATAACTTCCGGGCGAAAGACCTGAAATGAGAAAATTGAAGTAAAAAGTAATGTCGATCATCGGGCGAAGAAATTCCCGGTAGATGATTCGTTTTTCTATAAAGATCCTATAGAGGGAGTCATAGTCATCGGAAAGAAATGTGTTGCCCAGAACAGGGGCGTACACAAGAAAACCAACAACAGTAAATAAAAGAATGGCAGTAATGGAGTGAATATGTTCTTTTGTTACTGTCATTCTCAAAAATAGTAATAAAAAGCGGCTTGTAATGGCAGCTTTTTATTAAATGGCTTACTTCATCAGATACATCTTTCCATATCCCTTTGTAAAAAACTTATCTGTATTGTCTCCGCTGTCCGTAAATTTATCCATTTTCTTTCCGTTCAGTGTTGTAACAAAACGGTACAAATAAACGCCATTCGCCAGGCGCTGCCCAAACTGATCGTTACCATCCCATTTGTAATCTGTTATATTTCTGCCGATATGTAATGGTCCAAGTTCCTGTTTTGTTATTTCTCTTACAATTTTACCAGTAATAGTTAATATCTGAATTTTCATATTATCAGGCACTTCGGTACCGGTGATGGTAAATACAAAAGCAGTAGAAGTTGTGAAAGGGTTTGGATAATTAAGCAGGTTACTGATCATTGGCTTGCTGATGATCCTGAATGCTATTGTAAATTGTGTTGCGCCGGCTTTGTTACCACTTGCATCTTTGCCTTTTACTATTAGTTGGTATTCATCGCCATCTTCATTAATCTGTTTGAGGAATGAAGGCATAAAATCAATAGTAGCCGTGTTATCAGACCCACTAGCGGCAGGCGTAAACCGTAAAGTATCTGTATTGAAATTATAAGACCGTATTGTATTGTCTGGAAATTTCACTTGTAATGTGAGCATAGACGTGTCGGTAAGCAACAAATATTTTGCTTCATCTTTCAATTTAATCTGTATATGTGGCTGAGCTGATACAATATCACGGTTAAGAATATGAACGTTGTCAAACGTCACGTCCAGCAGCGGATTTGTTTTATCGGTTTTTACATAAAAATTACGATATAAAAAATTGTTGTAATGAAACTGTTCAGGCTGCGCACTATCTGGGTTAAAATCTACATACAATGTATTTAGTCCCGGAAATGCTTTAGTATCAACCTGGTAATTTAACTGAATTGAATCGCCTGTTAACAGCGGCCTGCCCTTAGGAAAAGCGATGGCATGCGTTACATTGCTTTGGTCCAGTATATAAAATTTTATTTTAAGGCTGTCGAAAGCATATGCACTGATATTTTTAAATGCAATTCCGAAATTTAATTGCTCTCCGATATCAAGGGTATCAGTTGATTTGGTTGGATCTTTTGTTTTAAGATATATGTTGGGAATTAAAGCACCTTCTGGCACGGGATCATAATTTATCCTCCAATAGTCTAACTGGTATGCTGTAAGCGTAACAGAATCTATGTTACGCATTTTAAGTCTCATACCGGGATACTGAGCGGCGCTAACACTGGAAAGATCAAAATCCTGCTGTGTTTTATTAAGGTTATAAAGAATAGATTCCGATCCGGCGCTGGTTATACCTATCACCTGCACTGTTGGATTATCAGTAGAATTAGGTTCCAGACTGCCGCCCCTCCAGTGTACTTGCTTCCAGTTTTTTGCAGGTCCAAACGCAGGCGAGATAATATAGCCCACACTATCAGGACTCGGCAAATCTGCAGACAACGTTACCCTGTCATAGATACCCTGGCTTACTTTAAAAATAGGTGCTACGGTAGGATCGTTATTTTTATAAATAAATGCCCATGCCTTCGGTGCATTTACAGAGTCAATTCCACTAAATCCTGCTTGCAATAATTTATCGTACAGTGAATTGCCAAGTCCGAATAATGGTAAATTCTCATCAGCTTTCCATGTTGCAGCAAATGAGTTATAATAGTCATAATCAAAATTTCTTACCGCTACATACATCCCTTTAGGAATAGAATCCATAAAATCAGTAATCTTTTTTCTGTCAGTTGGCGTCAGATAAGAAAATTCAAAGTTATAATAGCGGGTATGATAACAATTAGCGTCTGCGCTTCCATATAAATGAAGATTATTAAAACTGGCATCCACGTTCATCCATGGTTTGAATGTAATTGGATCGATGACAGTAAATATGAGAGAATGTCCAAGACATGCACTTTGAATAACAGCATCTCCATTTATACTCACCTGAAAATCCTGGTCCTGTTGTCCACTCGTTGGATACATACCGTGAATGATAAAAAGGCTGTTTGTATGTATGCCAAACTTCCATTTCCGATCTGTTCCTAACGAAACGCCAGTAGTATCTGAGTTAAGGTGCTGGTAATAATGCGACTGATTAGAACCCGGCGATGAAGCTGCCAGGTAAATAAAAGAAGACTGGTTCCAGTGATAATCTCCACCGGCAGCGGGCACCAGTGAGGTGCGCCAATAATACACAGTACTATCGTGCAGGCTGGTGCTGGGATCGAACTCCAGTAATCCTCCAACAGAAGATATCGTTTTGCTAACTTTTAAAGAAGAGTTAAAGAGTTCTGTTGTATCCATTTCAAGCACATATTGCTTTAATGTGCTTAATGGATTGGCAGTGGATGCATACAGCTTTACCGTTGGCTGATTTATGATAGAATAATCATATGGATATGCAGGCCTGGCTTCATCTTCATAAATATAAAATTCTTTGGTAACGGTATTATTGGCTTCTGTAATTTCAGTTACCACATCATCTGCATCTACTTTTATAATCAGTTTATTTAAACCTTTATCCCTGCTGGCGATTATAGGTACGTCCAGCGTGAGTGAATCCGTATAATGTATCCCTGATATTTTTTTTCGCTGCAATGTAACGGTACTGTTGTCCGGGTACTGACGTTTTATTTCTACAATTATTGAATCATTTACAGCTTTGCCCAGGTTGTATAATTTAATATTTGCCGTAAACTTATTTTCTGCAATAGAAATAAACTGTGGGTTTATCACTACTTGTGATTCTTCAATATCATAATCCGGGAGCGCTTGGTAATTAAGTTTCAGCGCAGGATCTCCATGCAGTGTCATTTCTTCAGCATGCAGGCGTGCATAATAATCTCCCGAACCAGAAATCTGAAGTAATTGCTGTGCAGCATCCCGGTCTATTTTACCCAATGTAGAGCCGTAGTCTGCTTTACTCATCAGGCTATATAAACTACTGATATAAATATTCAGGTAATTTACTATTCCAAAATGGGTAGACGCAAGAAACGCAATACTCCCTCTTTGTTTAGCTAATGTAAATTTCTCAGACAAAGTTTGACCAAAAGCAAACCGCTGCGGGTCAAAAACGAAAAAATCTCCCGCGTTACATCCGTTTACAGAAAAGAACGGGTATTTGCCTGCATTGTTATAATTCTGAGGATCATCAATATTAAACCCAAGCACAGTAGATGAGGAATGCCCAAAATAGCAAAAGAACCCAAGCCCGTTATTAAACAATTGCGTTATCCGGTCATTTGATAATTGCTCTACTTCTGTACTCGTACTTTTACAAAAGGTTACAACACTTGCTCCTATAAGGGTGTCCTGAATAATCTGGCGGTAATTATCCATATAATTACAAAGCACAGAACCGAGGTATACTTCACTTGCACCTGTTACCTGCATAACACCTTTCATCCAGGCCCTGCCATCTATTGTATTCGGATTGCTGCGTTGCGCAATTTCATATTCCTTAACTTTTTCAAGATAGTTGCTTACTTCATCAGGCGTAACAGCTGAAAGACGACCTATCGGTGTAATGGCCACAGGATTCGCGCCGTCGGCAGAAGACAGTAAATTATCCGATGCAGGCCAGCCAAACGTTGGAACCAGGTTTAAACGATCAGCCATTGGATCACTAATATTATAACGGTAGGCATTATAAGCAACGCCATGACCAATCAATAGTGCATACTGAGGGGTTGCAGCAAATTTTGCTCTTGCGAAACGAAGAAAATTTTTAACAGACAACGGATGCTTTTTTATACCAAATGCAAACTGATCAACCAACTCATCGATGTCCACAACTTTTGCATTAAAACTACCTCCATCAGATGAACTTCTGTAATTTTTATAATCATCAATCGGATTTACTCCGTTTGCTCCATTATACAGCAGCTGGTTTGAAATAATAAGATAGTTGCCCTGGTTGGCAGTGTTATTATAATTTATAAACGTTTTTGTTTTAAAATCTGCTGCATTTATATTCACGTAATTGGCCGCTTCCTCATTTACCAGTAAAAAATTTCTTTGTGCACCTGCTGGTGGCAACGCAAATTTCACAGTACCTGCTGTAGAAACATCACCGGTATATTTTTGCTGATAGGTGAGATCATATAATGTGGGAGCGGTACTGCCATAGCTAAAATTTGATATTTGCAAAAAATATCCGGTACTGGTTGCCTGCATCGTAAAAGCAAAATTGGCCGCTCCACCAAAATTAAACTGACGTGGATAGGTAAGCTCGTAAAAAGAAACCACCATCCTGTCGCTGGTAACAGCCGGAGAAGCGGTCGATACGTTTGTAAAATTAACATCCGAAGTGCCGGCGGATAATACGGAGACCGGAACAGTGGCAGTAGCAACAATATCATTAAAATAATCGCAAATGGTATCTTTTACAAGGGTATTATTTACTCGTACCTGTATTGATCTGCTGTTAAGTGCATTGCCGGATACGCCAAATTTTACAGAACCTGAAGGTCCTGAAAGGTATGGGAACAATCCTGATTGAACATCATCTCTTGGCCCTCCCGGATAAATATCAGCAGTACTCCAGAATTCTCCTTTATCATAAGATGAAGAATAAACATACTCACCAATAACAGCAGCAAACCCGGCATTGATTTGCTCTTTAAAATACCTGCCGGACGTATACATAAAATAAGGTTCTGCAGGTAATACATTTGCAGCCACATTGTTAGCTGCACCGGCAAAACGCAGATTCACCGAAGAGGCGTCGGCTGTTAAAAAATAAACGGCTGTATCACTTTGTAAACTTATTTTATCTGTGTGCTGATAATTGGGATCCCTGTACAATGGCTTATCAGCTTTTCCATCATTTGTTTGTCCCCAAAATTCAATATATCCATTGGGTGGCAATATGCCGGTTGGTGCAGTAGTGTATAATGATATTTCCTGGCCATTACGCCATAGTTTAAATTGTTCGGCCGGTACTGCACCTAAACCAACCGCAGTAAGGGTCGATTGCGGAATGCGAAATAAACCAGTACGATCTGATTTAAATTTATAGTATGTTTTTGAAAAGTCAATCCATTCATTATTGTAGAGCTGGGCATAGCTATAAGTGCCATACAACAACAAAACAAGTGTAAACAATTTCTTCATAGTATAAAATTTCCCGGTTTCTTAACAATACGGATTATTTCTTGGGTTTCTTTTTCAAATCTAACTTCAATGAAAAAATATGCGTGTATAAAGGGTTAGACTGGTTGGCCAGGTTGGTAAATGCATAGTCAATCTGCACATTGGATATCCTGAAACCTGCGCCGATGCTTGGTTGATAAATCCAAACTTTATGCTTGTTGGTGGAATCACTTTCATCGAGCGCTTTCTGAAAATTGTTGATACCGCCGCGCACAAAAAATACATTTTTCACCGAAAGCTCCATGCCCATTCTTGGATCAATACTAACCGCTTTAGAAGAAATAATTGTATTCCTTCTTCCATCAAAAGTTAAATCCAGGTTGGCTTCTGTAAGCAGGTTGAGTGAGTTGTTTATCTTTAAATTATAAGCACCGCCAACAATTAATTGTGGCGCGGTTAATTCAGTGGACTTTACCGGTATATCATTATTGGTTAAGTAAAATACTTCGCGGATGCTTTCATTAAGATTATATGACCATGCATTAAACGTTGTCGTAACGTCTCTCGCCATCAGTCCCAGTTTCCAGTTTTTGTGTTCGTATTGCAGTCCCACATCAAAACCGAAACCCCATGCTGAGGCGAAGTCACCGGCCTTGCGGTGAATAATTTTAGCATTGACACCAACATTCAGGTTGTGCTTCTTTTTAACTTTAATCTGCTGCGCCAGCGAAAAAATGAAAGCATAATCAGCAGATGAAAATGTAGTAATGTTATCGAAGTTGATAGTGCCATCCGGCTGCACCAAAAAGATTGTGTTTGGAATATCATCCACAGCAAAACGGAGTAAAGAAATGCCCAGCGTTCTTTTGCCGTTGCTTATCGGAATCGCCAGCGTACCATAATCGTACTTACCTATTCCTGCAAAATATTCGGCGTGCATTAAATCTATCTGAGGCTGGTCTTTCACGTTAACCAATCCGGCAGGGTTCCAGTAACCGGCTGTAGCATCACTCACGGTTGCTATTTGTGCACTACCCATTGCCAACCCCCTTGCACCTGCACCAATGTTTAAAAATTCATTGGAATATTTCGTAAACTGCGCGTTTACGGTCATACTCAGGAAAAGGGATAACCCGATCAACAGGGGCCTAATGTTTTTCATTAAAACGATTTTCTAAATAAGCAATTAATAGACTTCTTTTCACAAATATTGGCTGCATAGAACAAGTCGGATCAATTGGCCGGATTGACAATTATTTCCGGGATACGACCGCTCAGTATTGAGTAACGGAAGGCAACGCATTTTATTGCGCTTTCAGGTGTATATGTGTATTAAGAATCAATTACTTTTGCGCAAAATAGCTCATTAACATGAATCTGATAGCAGAATTGCGCTGGAGGGGTATGGTTCAAGACATTATGCCCGGTACAGAAGAGCAATTGCAAAGAGAAATAACCAGCGCTTATATTGGTTTCGACCCTACCGCAGACAGCCTTCATATCGGCAGTCTCGTACCTATACTTTTACTCGTCCATTTGCAAAAAGCAGGGCATAAACCGATCGCCCTGGTGGGTGGTGCAACAGGTATGGTGGGCGACCCTTCAGGAAAAAGTGAAGAAAGGAACCTGCTGGACGAGGAGACCCTCCGGCATAACCAGGAAGGCGTTAAAAAGCAGCTCATGCAGTATCTCGATTTTGACCCCGCAAAAACAAATTGCGCAGAAATGGTCAATAATTTCGACTGGTTTAAAGAAATTACCTTTTTACAATTTATAAGGGATGTGGGCAAGCACATCACGGTCAATTATATGATGTCGAAAGACAGCGTAAAAAAAAGATTGGATGGAGAAAGTGGAATGAGTTTTACTGAGTTTACCTACCAATTGGTACAGGGATACGATTTTTACTGGCTCTATAAAAACAAAAACGCCAAACTGCAAATGGGTGGAAGCGACCAATGGGGCAATATTGTAACCGGCACAGAATTAATAAGAAGAAAAGCCGGCGGCGAAGCATTTGCTTTTACCTGCCCGCTCATTACAAAAGCGGATGGCGGCAAATTTGGAAAAACAGAAAAGGGAAATATTTGGCTTGACACGTCCAAAACATCGCCCTACCAGTTTTTTCAATTTTGGTTGAATGCTGCCGACGCTGACGCTGAAAAATGGATTAAAATTTTTACTTTTTTAGGCAAGGATGAAATTGAAGCGCTGCTTGAAAGACATGCAACAAATGCAGCCGCAAGAGAATTACAAAAGACCCTGGCGAGGGAAGTAACCGTATTTGTACACGGGGAAGATGAATATCAAAAAGCAATTGAAACAACAGAAAAATTATTTGCCAATCAAACGGCCCCGGCAGAAAGCTTAAGCCAGGAAGATTTGGAAAATATGGAAGGAGTAGTAAAATTTAATTTTGCTGCAGATAAAATAAATACCGGTATGGATATCGTAAGCTTTCTTGCAGAAACAAATATTTTTCCAAGTAAAGGTGAGGCAAGAAAAATGGTACAGGCCGGCGGTGTCAGTATCAACAGAAATAAAATTGACGCCATCTCTTTTATCGTAAACAGTTCCTTATTATTACATCAGCAATACCTGCTCGTTCAAAAAGGGAAAAAGAATTATTACCTGGTATCGGTTACGTAATTGCAGATTTTGAGATATCTGGATTTTGGGATTGACGGCGGAACGGTTATACAAACTACCGTAGTCTTCACCAGCAAATAATTTTTTTGATTTTACGGAACTTTTTTATGTCAACTGGTGAAATAAATCCCAAAAACAATAAAAAAATAAAGAAGCCGCCTCATTTTATTGAGACGGCCTGTATTAATGTACAAAGCTTCTATAGCCTGGTGTCTGCACCAGCCATACGCATATTACTTTGCTTCTTCAGGAGCTGTTGCTTCACCAGTGTCGCCACTTTCCATTTTCTTCTTCAGTTCAGCCAGCACACCCAAATCACCTAAAGTAGTTTTTTCTACTTTGCTCTGAATGTTCTTCACTGCTTTCTTGGTTTGATCCGCCTCTACCCTTGCTTCTTTTCTTTCTGCTTGTTTTTCTTCAGCCTTCACCTGTTCCCAGATGCGTGTGTGAGATAAAACAATTCTCTTTTCATTGCGGTCAAACTCAATAACTACAAACTGTGCAGTTTCATCTGCCTGTACCTGTTTGCCATCTTCTTTATTCAGATGACGGTTAGGCGCAAATCCTTCCAGGCCATAAGGCAGCTGAACCAGCGCGCCTTTATCGTCCTTGCGAATTACCAAACCTTCGTGAACCGTTCCAACAGCAAAAGTATCCTGCAGTGAATTCCATGGATCTTCTTCCAGTTGCTTGTGACCCAGTTGCAATTTCCGGTTTTCCTTATCAATACCCAAAATCTTTACGTCGATACGCTCGCCAACTTTAGTGTATTCACTTGGGTGATTGAAGCGTTTCAACCAGCTTAAATCGCTGATATGAATCATACCACCAATACCAGTTGCCAGTTCAACA
>JBDUAY010000405.1:0-5353 GCA_040004415.1 Bacteroidota bacterium
AATAAAAACTGTAGCGCTGTTGATTAATATTTTACAAAAAATGAATTACCGGCCAAGCCGTTTGCATGTAATACTGATGTTAAAAACAGAAATGCAGTTAATATAAGTGTGACAAACCAAATCACATATTCAGGTGATGGGCCAGCCGCTATACATTCGATAATTTCATACGGTAGGTTAATCTAATAGAACAATCATGGATGCACAAAATAAACGCGGGCAAAATGTATCTTTCCGTAAAGCCGGTTGGGCAGCTATCGCCAGTGCTGCAATCGGAATACTGTCTTTTGTGGCGCTCATAACAGGTGTGTCAACGCGCAACTCCCTGATCATTTCCAGGCAGGGTATATCGCTGTTTAGGGTCCATGATGCTGGCGTGATACTACAGTTACTATTGTTTTTACCGGCTGTGTTTGCGTTGTATGATTTGTTGAAACAAAAATCACCTGGGGTCAGTAAAAGTATTCGCAACACAGGCGTTGCGGCAATAACCTGCACCGTTCTTTTCCTGTTGATGATATTCCCAAACATATTAGCAGATATATTGTATATGTTCCCGCAGGGAATATTTGGTTTTTGGCTTATTATTATCAACTGTAAATTGAAAGGGATGCTCCCGGCTGGTCTGCGCTGGTTTGGTGTGATAGTGGGAACTGGCCTTGTCATGGTAGGCATTTTTCCACCGGCCTATGCAATCTTTGTAGATGCAATTCTCATTTACATTCCGGCGGCACCTCCCGGGGTAATAGAAAATATCCCGGTCAATACACCTGCCAATATTTTCCTTCACCAGACACTATGGATTGGTTCACTTATGGGTGTACTTACGCTGCCAGCCTGGACAATATTACTCGGTGTGAATTTATTGAGAAAAGCTCAAACTGATTTGTGATACGCCTGGAAATTTTATCATATCATGGAAGAAAGCGCCATACCAGTACAAGGGCAAGCTGTATGGTAATAATTAATATAGTGCCCATCATTGTAATTTTATGAACAGACCGAAAGGCAAAAAAATCATACATAAAAAGAGGTATTAAAAGCAGGTCATTATAGAGTAAAATAGCGGATGGATTGGGAAATCCTGACAGCGAAGGATGCGCTATCCACCGTAAAGTAGGATCAACACCTGCATTAAATAAAATGCGGTTATAACCAGCGGAGATAACAATCATCGTTGCCAGGTAAAGAAACCGTTTATGGGAGGCTGCATTTTTTCTTGCTATAATACCCCATGTAAAGAATATGGCAAACAAATTCATAAACATCCCCAGTAAAAATACATTGGCCCACGGAATAGCGGCATGTACAGGATAACCAATATTATCGTGGTAAATCAGGATGCCCATGGATATCCATACCAAAACACCAAGACCAACAGAAAACAAACCGAGTTTACGGTGCAGTTTGAAATTGCCTTTCCGGGCGAGCAGCGCCTGTATCAAATAAACCAGTAACCAGCTTGTCATTATACCTCCGTGCAGATGCGCAAACCAGTAAACGGATATATGTTGTGCATGCATGAGTTGGTAGTCAGGAACAAAACCACCTACCGCAAAAATGACAAAGAGCAGCGCCATGACTATAAAGAAATAGTTTGTATAAACAGATAGCGGCCTTGTTGTTCTTTTTTTATAGCGGCTTAATAATGCAGCATTCGTTTCTGCATTGGATAATTCATTTATCATATTGTATAATTTCGAAGCGTTTTTTTTACGACTACATTTTTACCTGTATCCGTGCATTCCTGTGTCCCGGAAGCTCAATAAAAAATCAATCATAAAATGGAATACGGTCGTATATATCAGAAAGGCGGTCATTAAAACAGCTGATACGATTAGAGCGAAACCCGTTGCTACAAATGTTTTATTGTACTGCATGATGAATAATTTTTAACTTAAATTATTAATACCCTAAAGTTACAGGCGTATCATGCGACGAGTCAATCACCTGAACTGGTGATTTTCTTCAGGGATTAGAATAAAGTAGGGAAAATTTACCTGAGCGCAGATGCTGCGCAGGTGTTTACACCAATTTTTGATTGATGGCTTTGGCGACGGCTTCGCTTTTTGAATGTACGCGCAGCTTCTCATAAATATGGCGCACATGTGTGCTGACGGTATCAATGGAAATGAAACAGTCTGACGCAATGGCTTTATACGATTTGCCTTTTACCAGCAAGGCTAAGATTTCTTTTTCCCGTTCTGACAGATCAACGAATTCATGTTTCTGGGCGGGTGATTGCAGCCTGAACATTTGTAATACTTTTACAGCAACAGAGGCGGTCATGGGCGCCCCACCCTGGTAAGTTTCATGAATGGCCTCAATCATTTTTTGCGGCCCTGTTTTTTTAAGCATATAGCCCGACGCACCCGAACAAATAGCAGCAAAAATTTTATCGTTTTCTTCAAACACAGTTTGCATGAGTATCTGCACCTGCGGAAATTTTTCTTTGAGGATTTGTACTGCTTCGATACCTGAAGTGCCGGGCATATTAATATCCATCAGCACCACATCAGGGGCTGCCAGTTGTATATTTCGAACGATCCTATTGGCATCGCCAAATGCACCAGTGCACACCATGCCTTCAGCATTGTCTATTAACTGCTGGAGGCTCTGGCGTAATATTTTATTGTCTTCAAATATGGCGACTTTAATTTCCATATATCCGGCGTAAAGAAAAAGTATTTTTTGTTATTGACAGGTCACCAGTTCAGGTGATTTTGAAACAAAGATGTACGGTAGTTCCTTCACCATTAGCGGAACTGATATCAAACCGCGCGTTGAGTTCTTTCACCCTTTTCTTAAAGGTATTCATACCGTTGCCATTGAATACGCTGGCAGTATTGAAACCTTTCCCGTTATCCGTTATCCTCATTTCAACCTGGTTATCTTTTTTGCATATATCCACAAATACTTTTTCAGCGTCTGAGTATTTGGCTGCATTATTAATGGCTTCCTTAAAAAAAAGATACCAATTTTTTCGCTGCTTCATGGTAAACCGGCAGGCTGACAGCGATGCATCGCTGCTGAATGCAAGATCCATATTTTTTGCATCCAAAATTTCTGCAGCAAACAGGTTCATCCTTTGTAATACGTTTTCAAAACGATCGTTGTTCGGGTTGACTGCCCATACAATATCACTCATGTTTTCCTGTATCATACTGGTACTGTCACTAATAGCAATCAGCAACGACGCCGCCTCCGGCGATTTTATCTTTGCCAGCTCGCTCATGATACTGATGCTGCTTAAAGTAGAACCAATATCATCATGCAGGTCATCCGCTATGCTGTTGCGCATTTGTTGCATTTGTTTAATTCGCCTGTTTTTAATGATAATTCCCGCTGCGCCAAGCACTACCAGGAGCAAAACAATTAAAAGATAAGTCCTGTAACGTCTTTGCAATTGTAAAGTTGTCGCTGCAGCTTCGTTTTGCTTTTCATGTTCAGCAAAAAGAAGATGCTGGAAAGCCATTGTTTTTTGCCTGTTAAATAAACTGTCTTTTACACTGATGGTTACATGGAAATATTTTAAAGAGCTGTCAGGTTTTTTTTTAAATTCATAGGAGGTTGCCAGGATGCCGGCAGCTTTGAGCATCGAAACAGGATATGCTTTTGCTATTTTTTTATTGATGGCTTTTTTCGCATACCAGATAGCTGAATCAAGATTTTTTTTTTCTTTATACAAAGCAGCCAGCCCGTTATAATCATCCATTTCATTTAAGTCCATATGAATTTCAGCGGAAGAGGCAAGGCTCTTCCGGTAATAGAAGAGTGCAGAATCATAAAGGCCTTTACCAGCAAACGCTTCAGCAAGGTTTTCGAATATGCTGCTCCTCGCCCATTTGCTGGCGTAGTCGTCTTTGTTTAACCATGGAATAGCATTCATACATTGGATACTTTTTTTAACATAGTGCATCGCTGAATCATATTCATGCATCGCCTCAAAAATATGTGATGAATTTCCATACACGGAAAAAAGCTCGTCCGGCAGGGACCTTTCCGCTATGTTGACCACTTGCCGCCAGTAATACATACTCGTATCATACTCGCCAAGGTTATAATAGCAGTCGCTGAGCAAACCTTTCGAATAGCCGAGAATATAAGGTGTATTTATTTTTTTTGAAAGTTCCACCACCTTAAAAGTATATTCGAGTTCGTTATTGTAATCGCCCAGAATATATAATGAGCCGCTGATGGCAACCATAGACCAAAATATCCCTGTATTATAATTTAATTTTTCCGATAGTGTCAAAGCATGCCGGGCATAAATTAAACTGGAATCCGGATCGGTAAACCGGTATACATCACTTAGTGAAATAATCGTGTTAACTTTATTTGTATCTGCGCTTTGAGTAACTATAGCTTTTTTAACAGAATCAATCCACCGGGTTTGCGACTGAGCATATAATGAACCCTGCAGAAAAAAAAAGCAGCAATATATTTTTACGAAGACAGGATTCATCTATAAATTTAGTGATAATATTTGCTATCAACATAACAACTATCGCTTTGCCGCCGGAAAGCACGAAACGTTTACCTGATTGAAGTCTTTAAAGAATGCTTTACCGCTACCAGCTTAACAGCATCTTACATTAGTTTGCCGCAAGTGGGGCTGAAGGACCAACAATGAGCATTTTATTCATTATTGATCAACAGTTCCGGACTGAAAAATCTATGTTGAGCAATAGGATAAACCATGAAATTTCAATTCTAAATTTGGCAATGGTTCGGACAGAAAAGAATACCAATTCCCGACCTGCAGCAAGCCGTAAAACCTAAAAGCGCAATGTCGCGCGCAAGGCAAAATTCCTTCGCATCTATAACTGCTCCAGGTATTTTTCTGCCAACTCAATTGTCCTTTTACGATCGGATTTGCTTTTAAAGTTACCGGCACTTACTTTTGTGCGTAACACCTGCGCCTTACATGAAGATTTACGAGTTCACCGATAACTTTAAACGTTCACCCGCATTTCACCATCTGCTGCGCAAGCCCTGCACAACTTGCTCGCACAGATGCTCTGTGCGTGTGAACCTGGTAAATCAGATCGCTGTGTTAAATAACCTGTCAAATAACCCAATCCTGATTAGTGTCTAAAAATATCAGTACATCTTTAATAAATTTATCAAAGTAGATTTGTAAACAAAAAAAATAATGAACACAAATGTTATTAATAATTATTCCAAACTCAAACCATCCTTATTTTTTCTACCCGCATTGTTGTTAATTACAATTGTTCTATTGCTTCATCATCAAGGTTCTTTGACTGCTGGCAACTATATACAAATTCAAAAGGATAGTTTCTTTTTTATTAATTATCATTTAGGGCAATTCCCCAATATCCAATATAAT
>JBDUAY010000061.1:0-18121 GCA_040004415.1 Bacteroidota bacterium
TAAGGATGTTTATATAATCACTTCTTCCCGCATGCATTCTTTGCACACTGCTATTAATAAACAATGTCGGGGGATTCTGTTTACCTGCGTGAGTAAGTGATGAGCCTTCATTCCACAAATCAGGGTTTTCTGCTTTGGAATAACCGAACCAATAAGTAGCAGCCGAAGTGCTTTTACTATCATCGCCTTCAGCAGATTCTGGATGAACAAAAGCCAATATGCCGTCTATGTCAACAACTGCATTAACCTGGCTCGAATAACCTGAATTACATGTATCATCCCCCTCAAATTTTTTCGTGTCATTAGTAGAACCCATAAACGCAGCCAACTCTCCACCTGCAGAAAAACCAAGTATAGTTATGTTGGATGGATCGATATTGTATTCTTTTACATGCTGATGAACCCAGCGAATAGACGATTTGATATCATATACTGCGGCAGGATATAATGCTTCTGTTGATAATCGATATTCAGGTGTAAAACAAACATATCCAAGGGCAGCAAGTTTTTGTGCCAGCGGATAATGTTGGCTCCGGCTGCCAGAGCGCCATCCTCCCCCGTGTACTAAAATGATGGCTGTTCGTGCTTTGTTATTTTTAACAGAAGGATAAAACACATCAAGCTTCAACTTTCTGCTGCCGGGTGTACAATAGACAATATTTCTTTTTTCCTTTACTGAAGGAAAATTAAATTCTTCCACGAGCCTGATATCCGGGTATTGCTTTTTTGCACTGGTGCAGGCGCTATAATTAGTATAAGAAGTATCGGGCTTACCTGTGATTCCCTTAGTTGATTGAGCATTTATATCAATAACAAATAGTTGTAAACATACAATAGTAAATAAAAATCTTTTACCTGCTATTATGAATGCGAAGAGATGATGTATAAGTTTCGATTTGAAATTCATATGATCCCATTATTTAATTGCGTTATTGGTAGAAGTTATTTTTAAGATCGCAATTCTATACATTTAATTACGGGAACGGGCGCATACGCTTAAACGGATAAACAGAAAGAGGGCCCAAAATAATATAGCACCCTTCGATTGCTATAATTGCGAATATATAAAAAAGAATTATTAATATCCTGGGTTCTGAGTCAGACTTTATCTTCCTTTGTATTAAAAAGATGCCTGAATGCGTCTTCGTTACTTTTTGGAAATATCCAAAAGTAAATCGTATTCATCCTTATAGACTTCAGTGTTCATATAGCAAGCCGTCTGTTTAAGCTATAGTCTATTAAATGAAGACCGTTAACATAAAAAGAAGCAATAAAATCTTCACAATCTCTGTTAAGAAAGTGTTTTTGTAAAATATTCTCTACAATTTAAGCATAAAACGTTTGTGGCCCCTCCGGCATTTTTATTGCGGAAGTTTAAGAAAACAGTAAAGATTATGATACCTGACGAAGAAGACCAAACAAATCAGGACGAACAGGCATCCGAAAATGATATCACAAAAGATCCATTTTATTTGGAATTAATAAGTATGCCTCTTTTACCATCAGGCGAGTTAGATTTAAACAGATTAGGCAATCAATCAACTAATAAATTAAAAAAGCCGCCCGGTTAAAGGCGGTTTTTTTTTCCTTCAATTTTCGTTTTGGATTTACAGATTATAAATCGTTCCGTAACTTTTATTTTGGTGCACGGTTCGTAGAAAGACTATTGAGGTGGACTGCAGTTTTGGGAGAGTTTTTTTTAAAGGCCTCCTGCCC
This sequence comes from Bacteroidota bacterium, assembly GCA_040004415.1. Classification (GTDB taxonomy): domain Bacteria; phylum Bacteroidota; class Bacteroidia; order Chitinophagales; family Chitinophagaceae; genus JACMLD01. The sequence goes on from JBDUAY010000061.1 coordinate 1,717, forward strand.
TTCTTTGCTTCGTTTGGGATGATGAGGTCTGGGCATTTTCTTTTTCCAGCCATTTCTGTGTAATAAATCCCATAGGTAAACATCAGAAACAGTTTTGCCTGTTTTACGTTCTACCGCCACACGAATAACATTAGCCAGCGCAGCCTCTTTGCCAAGGCTCAGCAACGATCTTCTGCGGCCACCTTTGGCTTTATACGGCAAGGCTTCCGCACCGCAATGATTATAACCCTCTACAATTTTATAAATACTATGTATTGACAGGTTTACAAGCGGTGCTACCAACCCGGCAGAATTTATTTTACCAATCTGGATCAGGTAAATAATTTGCCAACGACTATGGCTGGCTGTCTCTCTGCTAAGCAATAACTTCCTTTGAACATCTGCATTACTAAAATAGGCGGCAACTTGTAAGGAACGCATATCTTAGAATTTGTACGATAAGATATGAAAAAATTATATTAATATAATTGATGGTGGTTTAGTTTAAGGGGATTTGAATGGTTATTTTACATCCTTTGTTCAATGATGATTCCACTGTAGATGTACCGCCAAACAATCCGGCGCGCCGGCTGATATTCGCCAAACCAATGCCCTGTTTTATGCTGTCCAAATTGAACCCGACTCCATTATCTGCAATGTCCATGATAAGATTATCACCGTCAATCGCAACTTCAATTTGCACCTGGGTAGCTTTCGCGTGTTTTACGATGTTCGCCAACTCCTCCTGCAATATGCGATAAAGATTTAATTGAACATCACGGCTTATTGTACTGTTATTTACTTCTGTATGAATATTTAGTGATGTGTTACAATGACTGTTTAAATTCATTGTATTTAGTAACCGCCTGAATGCCTCTTCAAGACTCATGTCATCAAAAAATACCGGCGCCAGGCGGTGAGACAGATTCCGAATCTCATTGGTAGCCAGGGTAATGTATTCGTTACAGTTATTAAACGCTTTAACAGAAGCGGGTTCAATCGAATTCCTGATCATACCCAGGCTTAGTTGGCTGGCGGCCAGTATCTGGCATACATTATCGTGGAGCTCACCTCCTATTTCATAGCGTTCATTTTCCTGGGTTTTGATAATTGCCATTGTAATTTTTTGATCCGTAAGAAATTTCTCGGTAACATCAATGGCTATAACAGACGTGAAGATTTTATCATTGATCATAATAGGTGTGCTGTAAAGTTCAACTTCTACCGGTTGTCCCGATTTTGTATAGTGTCTTTGACTTCCGTTTAGGCCATTTTCTCTACTATTTCTTTCATCCGGCAACAAAAATTTAACTGGTACAACTGTCTTTTCCCTAAGATCGAATATAGTCATGCTGAGAAATTCTGCTTCGCTGAAACCATAGCATTCCAATGCTGCCTTATTCACCTGCACAAACCTGAATGTATCCGGGTCGTACACCCACATTGACTGCGGACTCAGGTTAAAGAGATTACTATACCTTTTTTCTGATTCCTGTAACCGGATATTGGCTTTTTTCCGCTCAATAGTGTACAATATACTTTTATGAACAGAAGATGCGCTGATATCATCTTTTAGTAAATAATCTGCAACACCCAATCCCAGCGACTTAATACTAAAATCAAGATCCGCAAAAGCAGTTAAAACAATAACCGGGCATCCACGTGCCAATAATACTATTTGAGCAATTAACGATTCGCCCCCGCCATCAGGCAAAGATAAATCCAGCAGGATAACATCATATGTTTTTAACCCCGCACTCAGCAAGAAAGCGGCTTCCTTAAAATTTTGAACCTGCGTAATGACCGGAGCTACAATTTGTTCCTGCAGGTATTCGCTGATAAGATTGAAATCCCCGGGATTATCTTCAATTATAAGTATATCGTATTTTTTATTGTCCTTTATCATACCATTAATATTTCAATCTTCCACTATGTAAAAAATGGAATGAGTTTCTTAGCCGATTTCAACATATGAATTTTATCTATGCTTAGGGGTTTTTCTATATATGCTATTACCCCGGGGTAGTTAAAAGATTTTCGCCTGTCTGATTCATTTACAGAAGAAGTAACAACTGCCACTGCCATTTGTTTTGCCACCGGGTAATGGGCAATCGCATCAAGGAACTCCCATCCGCTCATCTCCGGCATATTGATGTCAAGTAAAACAACGTAAACAGTGCCTTCATCATTATTGGCAGACAGGTATTCCAAAGCATCTTTTGCTTTCAAAAAACACAGTGGCTTGTCACAGAAACCACTGGCTGTTACCATTTTTTCCTGTATGAATACAACAACTTCATCATCGTCTACAATTATAACTTCATATTTCATTTTCTGCTATATTAATCTTAACCTGTTCGGCCCTGCCTGCAATGTCTTTTATGAGTATATTAAATTCACCAGCGGCATTCAGTATATGAGTAAGCAATTTGTTTTTTTCCGGCTCGCTGATACTGTGATTTTGTAGAATATCTATTAGCCCCATCATTTTGGCCAGTGGTGCCCGCACAACGTGCGACTGGATCCAAGCGATTTCCTGCAATATTTTATTCTGGCTTTCTATTGTTTTAATGTAAAGCTGGCGTTCAGTAACATCCACTGCTAAAACTATTTTTGCTTTTTCCCCTTTCAGTATTATAGTGCTGCTTTGTACATCTGCGAGAATTTCCTCACCGTTTTTCTTTATGTGCCGGAAAATATTTTGCCCGTACAATTGTTGTTTACTTTCACCGGGGATATGCCCGCTACAATCCGTCATCGCTGCATTTTCCTCAGGCGATACTATGGTGGCTGCCATAGATAAAAATTCTTCACGGGTATATCCATAAAATTTAATGGCTGCATCGTTAACATCCAGTATTGCCAGGCTATCTGCCGCTTGTACCCAGCCCGGAAGCGGGCTTAATTGGAAAAGGGCACTGTATCTTTTTTCCGATTCCTCCAGTTCATTACTGATCTTTCTTCGTTCTATGTTGTGCACAATACTTTTATAAAGGGAAGTGGCATTGATATCATCTTTCAGTAAATAATCTGCTGCGCCGATTGAAAGGGATTTAATACTGAATTCAATATCCGCAAATCCCGTCAATACTACCACCGGTGCACCTTTGCACAGTAAATTAATTTCGCTTATGAGTTTTTCGCCGGTAGCGTCAGGCAGTGATAGATCCAAAAGAATAATATCATAATTAGTAGCAGCCTCTGTAAGCCGGGACCTGGCATCCTTAAAATTTTCAGCATGGTTAATCTGCGGGTCCTCAATTTGGTCCCGCAGATAATTATTAATTAGAACAAAATCGCCGCGATTGTCTTCTACTATAAGTATTGAATAGTTTTTTTTATCTTTTGTCATACATTTTGATCGGACTTTGGCAACGTTACTATATTGATCCAAAAATCTCCAAGCTTCGCAATTGCGTGCATGAAATCATGTATATCTACTGGTTTTGTAATGTAACAGTTAGCGCTATGCTGGTAAGAAGACACAATATCCTTTTCGGACGATGAAGTTGTAAGCATAATTACCGGTATGTGTTTCAGTTCGTTGGATTCTTTTATATACTTCAGCACTTCATGACCATTTTTTCTGGGCAGGTTAATATCCAGCAAAATTAAATCAGGCGAAGCGGCATTTTCATATTTGCCGTTCTTTGACAGAAAATCAATGGCCTCATCACCATTTGTAACAACGCTAATCCTGTTTACAAGTTTGCCTTCTTCCAGGGCCTCGGTCGTAAGCAGAATGTCTCCGGCGTTGTCTTCTACCAGCAGAATATGTATGGAATTCATGGCTGTTGTTTGAATTGTTTTGGAATGGTGAAGTAAAATGTGCTTCCGGTATTTTCTTCTGACGCTACCCAAATTGTACCGCCATTATTTTCTACAATTTTTTTACAGGATGCCAGGCCAATACCTGTTCCCTCATATTCATCTTTTGAATGTAAACGACTGAAAATTTCAAATATTTTTTCAAATTTTTCGCCAGGTATGCCGATGCCGTTATCCTTTAAACTAATCAGCCACTCCTCTCTGTTCTCTACCACTTTTAATGTAATTGCGGGAGGCGTATTTCTTTTTTTAAATTTGATTGCATTGCTAACCAGGTTTTGAAACAGGCGAATGATATCTGTTTTGTTCACCATCAGCGGTGGCAACCTGCCTTCTGTTACAATTACCGCTTCACTTTCTTTAATTAGGTTAAATAGATTTTGTTGTGCCTCATTAAACAGCAAGCCCAGATCAACTAATTCTTTATGACTGTTATGTAATGATGTGTGTGAAAATTCCAGCAGATCTGTGATCATCGCCTGCATTCTTTTACCTCCATCAACAGCAAAGCCAATATATGTATTTGCCTCCTTATCCAGGATTTGCGCATATTTATTTTTAAGCAATGACATAAAACTGGTTACCATTCGCAGGGGTTCTTTCAGGTCGTGGGAAACTACATACATCAATTGTTCAAGGTTTATATTAGCTGCGGAAAGCTTTTTATTGAGGCCCGATATCTCTTCATTTTGTTTAACTAATGTCCTTTGGGCATTCACCAATTCATTATTAAGCTGCATCATTTTATTTAACAGATCTGTGTCATTGCTAAAATCAGGTTCGATATTCTTCGCTGATTCTTCACCCGGGCGTATTGTTTCTACTTTTGTAAGCATATATATTTGTGGTTTAAAAAATCATATTATTGGCTAATTTAATAGCCTCTTTTGCATTAGGTGCAAATGCATCTGCTCCTACTTTCCTCCACAGATCCTTTACCAGCGCAAACGGATAGCCCCCAACCATTATCTTTATATTATCAAGTGAAATGTTATTCCTGATATTCTTAATTAATGTGCGCACTTTAATGATATGAAAGGGCACGGTTACTGAAATAGCAAGCAGCTGTGGATTTTGTTCGGCTAATGCGCTTATAATATTTGCTTCGGGCATATTGGCACCCATATAATAAGAGTCCCAGCCATCCAATTCAAATAGATCAGACAACATTCTTATCCCAATTTCATGCAGATCCCCTGAAACGCCGCACGCCACCATTTTTCGCCCCTTTTTTGCGGAAGTAAAAATGTGTGCATACAATGTTGCCATAATTGATTGGGTAGCTGCCGTACAATAATGTTCATGGGCAACAGTTATAATATTATTTTGCCACCGCAATCCGATTTCGTGCTGCGTAACTTTAAAAATATTATCATAAACAGATGAAAGTTGGTTGCCATTTTTTACCAACGCTGTTATCAGCGCCAATGCCTGGATTTTATTTCCTTTTAGTAAAAAATCAAGATATTTTTTTGCCTCATTCAATAGGGGATTGTCATTATTAAAATAAGTTTCGGGATCGGTGGAAGTATTTTTTATTCTTTCTTTGCTTTCCAGGATACAAAAATGCGCAGCGTCGTAATTTTCTCCCGGTAATAATTCTTTACAGGCAATGTCCATATAGTCCAGGTTATTGGAAAGGTCCTTAACCGGGATATTTCTGGCTTCTAGCATTTTTTGCGCCCATGCTATGTATGCTGCAAATATTTCAGTACAGTCTAATTGCATGGCTACTGATAAATAAGAAAAATGGTGCAGGTTATCTTCACAGCATTTCCCTTTACCGGCAACCCCATATTTTAAAAGCAGGCCGGGGTTGTTTTTAAATTGTAGCTCAGTTACCAATTGGCCAAGGGCCGCCTTATTGTCGTCTACTACATTGCTGGTATTCATTAAAGCTGTTTTCATTAAGATGCTATATGGTTAAAAAAACGCAGCTTAAAACTGTGTGGCACCAATTTTAGCCCTTTCGGAATTCCTGCATGGGAATTTCTTACATGCGTTTTGTGCCACGTGTTAAAGATTGCCTCATCTGTCCAGTTTGTAATTAACCATATTTGTGAAGGACTCTCAAAGGGAATTAACACATCTAAACCTAAAAACCCTTCATATTTCTCTGCGAGCCTGGGACGATTTATAAAAGCCTGCTTTACTTCGTTTTCCATTCCGTTCAGGATTTCGAAACTGCTGATAGCTGTAAACATTTTATAATTTATTTAGTGTAAAATAAAAAGTGCTCCCTTTACCTTCTACTGACTCCACCCATATTTTCCCATTTTGCCTTTCAACAATTTTTTTGCAAGTTGCAAGGCCGATGCCTGTGCCGCTATATTTTTCATTGCTGTGCAGGCGTTGGAAAATGATAAATATCTTATCAAAATATTCCGGAGATACGCCAATACCATTATCTGAAATACTAAATTTCCATAGCGTTGTGGTATCTTCCACTGCCACCGTAATTTCCGGTACAATATCATCGCGGCTGTATTTTAAAGCATTACTGATAAGATTTTGGAAAACCTGTCTCAGCGGTGCCCTGGCCATCATAAGAACAGGAAGCTGACCAGCGTGGATGACGGCATTTTTTTCGCTGATATGTTTGCCGAGCAATACCCTGATTTCGCCCATCATTTCATTGAGGTCAAGTGCTTCCACAAGGTCTTCGCCGCGGCCTGCGCGGGAAAATTCCAAGAGTCCGGAAATCATTTGCCGCATCCTCTGCGCACCATCTACTGCAAAATATATATACTGTTTTCCTTTATCATCAATTTCAGGTGCATACTTCTTATCCAGCAACATTAAAAAGGATGTTATCATTCTAAGCGGCTCCTGCAAATCATGAGAAGCTGCGTAGGCAAATTGCTCCAGTTCATTGTTTTTTTGTTCCAGCATTTTCATCGCATCCTGCAGTGATTCCTGTTGATGACCTAACTGCAGCTGTAATTGTTTTTCTTTCAGGATTGTTTCTTCCATTCCGTCAAATAACCTGGGCACAAGTGCGGCCAGTAAAAAACTTAAAAAAACTATGCTTGACGAAACGGCTATCCAGGTACCTTCTGAATTTTCGAAATTCTCAGGCCAGGGCAATAGCTTCAATGGAATAGCCAGGGCAAAAAGGAAACAGACTGCTGTATTGAGAATGGGGGACCAGTAGGCGGACCTGGATGGGAAAATAAGAAGGCTGAACAGGCAGGCTGCCAAAAGATACACCTGTCCCGAACCTGAGAGGCCGAGATCATACAGCATAATGCAACAGAGCAGGTATACGCAAGTAATAAAGATTATCTTACGGACAGAAATTGATATTCCGGGTGCAAATGCCAACATTAATATACTTGTAACAACCAGCAGATCAGTAAATGCCAATGTATACACGCCAGTAAGGAAACTCCAGTACAAACCGGGAATTAACGCTATCAGGCAGAAAGGCAGCAGGTAAACAATGGTTCCTGCAAATAAATTATTACGCCAATACGACAAATCTTTAGCAGCATGTTCCGGGCTGGCGCAATTGTGTTTAATAATCTGGGTATAGATTTTCCAGATATTCATATAGAGGGATTTTTTGCCAGGCTAAAATAGAAAGTGGTTCCGCTTCCTTCTACAGACTCCACCCAAACCTTTCCCCCGAGGTTTTCGACAAGCTTTTTAGTAATTGCCAATCCAATTCCTGTACCTGAATATTGGTCTTTGTTGTGGAGCCGCTGAAAAATAACAAATATTTTTTCAAAGAAACGTGGGGCAATACCTATTCCATTATCGGCAACTGCAAACTCCCAATGGCTTTCGGTGGATTGAAAGAAAATGGTCATTTCAACTGCCACACCCTCTTTCCGGTATTTCAAACTGTTACTTATCAGGTTTTGAAAAATTTGTCTCACTGCAGTTCTGGAAGTTCTTAGCACCGGCAACACCAGTCTTTTTATAACAGCGTTCGTTTCCTGGATCTGTTTGTGGTACAATATCAGAATTTCGTTTACTACTTCGTTCAAATCAACTTGTTCCAGTTTGTCTTCTATCTTACCTATTGTTGAAAATTCAAGCAAATCAAGAATCATCTGCCTCATTCTTCCGGCTCCATCAACGGCAAAATGAATGTACTGTTTACCTTTTTCATCCAGTATTTCACCGTACCTTTTTTCAATCAGGGTTAAAAAACTGGTTACCATTCTCAAAGGTTCCTGCAAATCATGAGAGGCAACATATGCAAACTGTTCCAGTTGCGTATTGGACAATACCAATTCCTTTACAATTTTTTCCAGTTCCATATTTACTGCAAGCAATTTTTCCTCGGCAATCTTTCTTGCTGTAATGTCACGACCAATTCCCAGCATACCAGAAATTTCATTATCCTCATTGCGTAATACAAGTTTTGTTGTGAGCAGCCAGAGCGGGTTGCCGCTTTTTAGTATAAAGCATTCTTCGAAATTTTTCAGCGGTTCACCCGTACTTAATATTTCCATATCATGCCGGTAGCCTGTAATTCCAGTATTTGGCGGCAGTAACTCCAAATCAGTCTTGCCAAGCACTTCTGCTTCTGTTTCCGCACTCATAAAAGTGTAATCAAATTTATTGCTAATTAATTTTCTGCCGGACTTATCCTTGAAATAAATGGCATCGGGAATATTATCTATCAATGTCCGCAAGAGCTGTTTTTCGGATTTTATCTGTTGTTCCGCGAATTTTCGTTTTGTCACATCCCGAAAATAAACTGAAATTCCAGTCGCAGATGGATAAATGCTGAAATCCATCCATGTGCTATCGGCATCAAAATACACTTCGAAGTGCTGAATACTATTTTCTTTATCTGTTTTCAGGTAACTATTATATAATGGGGTACCAGCCATGTCCGGATACACGTCCCATAATTTTTTCCCTATTACATCATCTTTCACTTTACCAGTCATCGTTTCCGCCTGTTTGTTCCAGTAAGTTACCATCCAGTCTTTGTCGACTGAATAAAAGCCATCCCCGATACTTTCAAGAATAATATTTTTCTCTTCGTAAATTTTTAATACTTCTATTTCTACTTTTTTCCGCTTGTCAATGTCCTGGAAACTCCCATATACCTTAATGCATTTTCCGTCTATAACTTCTGCCTCACCTATAGTGCGTATCCATTTTAAATTTCCTTTTTGTGTTATGATTTGTAATTCATCATCCCAGGGAAATCCCTTTTCAATACAATCCTTGACCCTATTTGTAATAGTGTTTCTGTGGTCGCCTTCTATGAACAACTGCATGCCGTTGGTTAAATCAGGAATAAAATCAGGATCGGCTTCCCGAATTTCTTTGGTGATGTCAGACCAAAAAACCGTTCCCTTAAGCACATCAATTTCCCAGCTTCCTATTGCAGCAAGCCTGTTGGTTTTATCTAAAAGTTTTTCTAATTTTTTCTTCTCTGTAACATCCCTAAAATTTGCCACGATGGCATTGATGCCCTCTGTTTCAAGAAAATTAGTTAAAGCACCTTCCACCCACATATAAGTTCCATCTTTTTTCCGGTTGCGGATTGACGGACATTCCATAGGCACACCCGGATGCATCATTATCTTCATTATAAACTCCTGCAGTATTAAGGCATCATCGGGGTGAACAACATCGGCTACATTTAAGTTTAAACATTCCTCATTGGTATAACCGAATTTTTTTGATACAGCCGGGCTTGCATAAATTGTTTTTCCGTCAGGGGCAAGTATAGTGATCATGTCATCACTGCTTTCTATCACTCCTTTAAAAAACTTTTCGCTTTTGGAAACTTCCTCGTAAAGCTTTATTACTTTTTCTTCCGCTGCTTTTCGTTCGGTTATATCTATGTTTCCGCCTATCATTCGCACAGCCACTCCTGCTTCATCCCTTGAAACGATTCCATGTCCCTCAATAAAATGAACAGATTTATCCGGCCATAAAACCCTGAATTCCGAATTAAAATCACGTATGCCTGTTATTGCGTCATTTATTTCTTTGCCTGCCCGTTCAATATCATCAGGATGAACCCCATTTTGCCAAACACTTACAGCACCGGTAAAATGTTGTTTTCCTATTCCGTATAATTCATACATCCTGTTATCCCAGGCCATTATATCGTTTACAATATCCCAGTCCCATATTCCCATTTTTGCGGAGGTTGTTGCCAACAGCAATCGCTCTGAAGTTGCTCGTAAATTTTCTTTGGCTTTGCGCTGTTCTGTAATATCAATTACAAAAACAAATATCCCTTCTATTTCGTTTTGCCCGTTGTGGTATGCCTGGTAAACAAAATTGAGGTAAACTTCTTTCAGATCTCCTCTTCCCGGTTTCTTCAATTTTATCAGCTGTTCGTTTGCGATAAATGCTTTACCGGTTTTGTAGACCTGGTCAAGCACCTCTAATAAACCCTGGCTTTCCACCTCGGGAAAAACTTCCTTTACTGTTTTACCAATAATATTTTTTCTGTCTGTAAGATTCAAATAAAGCTCATTAGCCATCTGAAATGCGTGATCGGGACCTTTCAATATAGCCATGCTTGCGGGGGCCTGTAAAAACATCTCTGAAAACCGGTCCCGTTCGTTTTCAATGCCTTTCTCCAATTTTTTTTTCTCTGTTACATCTTTTGCTATGCAAAACATTAGTTGGAGTTCGTCATCCCAATTAACCGACCAGAATATGGGAACGATCTTTCCGTTTTTATGCACATACCTGTTTTCAAATACTGGAATCTGCTGTTTACCGCGTACAATTATTTCAGCCGCTTTTAAAGTAATTTCAGCATCCTCGTAATACACCAGATCCATAAATTTACTGCCAATAAGCTCCCCGGGTGTGTATCCCCAAACTTGTTGTGATGCAGCACTAACTTTTACAAACTCTCCATTGGCGTTAATTGTACAAATAACATCTATTATAGAATTCATTATCTTTTCATGGTCTCTCAACGTTTGCATTAGAGTAACGGCGGCTTTGATTTTTTCCTTTTGTTCCACTGCCTCCTTCAAAGCCCTTTTTACTTTAATTCCCAGGCTGAAAATTTTATCCTTTAATACAAAATCGGTAGCGCCGTTTTTAATTAGTTCTACCGCCAGTTCTTCACCGATTGTTCCGGAAACAAAAATAAACGGGGTAGCAGGTGATAAATCTTCTTTTATTTTGAATGCATGGGAACCGCTGAAAGAGGGAAAAGTATAATCGGATAATATAATATCCGGCATGAAATCTTTAATAGCGGAAATATAGCCAGGCGCTGTATTTACAACAGCTGACAAGAAATTAATGCCAGACTTTCTTAATTCATTTATCATCAGATCTATGTCATGTATGTCATGCTCGGCAATTAATATTTTTATTTGCGTGCTCATATATATGTTTGCCGTATTCAGATTTCGGGCATCGCCCCTATCTCTATTGTTTTTGCTACCTCAGTGTCCAGGGCCATGGCAACTTTCAATTCATAACCCTTCCCTGGTTTTGATACGATTGCAACATTGCCATTGTGCAAGCCGGCGCGGCTCCTGATATTCTGGATGCCTACCCCCTGGGTTTGTTTCAACAAATCAGTTCCTGATCCATTGTCTTTTATATTTAGTACAACCTCACTATGCAGTCTGCACAAGCTGATAGTAGCAATCGAGGCGTACGAATGTTTTAAAATATTATTCACCTGCTCCTGCACGATGCGAAAAATGGTCAGTTTGAGTTTTTCATTAATGATTTTTTCTTTGAGGTTGTTTTCCTGGAACCGGATTTTGATTGCAGATGCTATTTTTGAGTCAGCTATTAAAATCCGGATACTATTAAAAAGGCCCACCTGCAATCCAGGACCGGCAAGTGTTTTGGAAATGGCCCTGATTTTTTCTATTACACTTACAATGCAGGCTGAAGATTTGTCAAGTAATATTTGCCTGGTTTCCAATTCTGTTTTTGCCAGTTCGATATACATTTTGGCAGCGCCAAGAATCTGATTGAGATTATCATGAAGTTCTTCACCAATACATGCACGTTCCTTCTCCTGCGCGGTTAGTACAGCGGCAGTAATGGCTGTTCCGCGGGATCGTCTTTCATCTGTGAGTTTGTTTTCCAGTAAAACCCTTTCGGTGATATCCTGTACAGTTCCATATAAACCTGTTGGAGCGCCGGCGGCATCCAATTCAGTTTTACTTTCAGCTTGAATATACTTAATTGAACCGCCGGGCGAAATTACCCGGTATTGAAAAGAAAAATCTGTAGTTGGATAATGGGAACTCATTATTTTGTCAGCAAAAACACAGGCATCCGCAGGGTGGATACAGGACAACCATGATTCCTGGGACGGCCGGCTGTGAGCCATCGCCATTCCATGAATTCTGCATGCTTCCTTTGACAAGTGTACACTACTTGAAGAAAAATCGAACTCCCAATTTCCTATGTGCACCAATTGCTGCGCCCTGGCCAGCAAGCATTCACTAATGGCAAGTTCATGTGCCATCTTTTGTTTTTCCATCTGCTCTGCAGATTCTTTCAGCGCCCGTGTCACCTTAAAGCCAACTGTCAATAATTTATCCTTTAGTATGTAATCGGTGACACCCGTTTTTATAAGCTCAATGGATTTTTCCTCGCCAATGGTTCCGGAAACAAAAATAAAAGGTGTGCAGGGTGCGATTTCCTGTCTGATCCTGAAAGCTTCCTGTCCGCTAAACCCCGGGAAGGTATAATCTGCCAGTATTAAATCAGGAATGAAGTTCTTCAGTGCTATGATATATTCTGCTTCATGCTGAACAACACGGCAAACATAATCAATGCCAGCTCCGGAGAGTTCATATTGCAGTAATTCCAGGTCATGCTTATCATGTTCTGCAATTAATATTTTTACAGGTTGTTTCATAGATGTATGTTTAATTTACAAAGCTTGCTGATTGACAATCATCCAGTACAGGCCCAACTCGCTGACGATCTTACGGAACTCATCAAACTCTACGGGCTTTACGACATAACTATTTGCTCCCAGGTCATAGCATTTCAGGATGTCAGGATCTTCCTTTGAAGAAGTGAGTATCACCACCGGTATTCTTTTGGTACGTTCATCCGCTCTTATTTTCTTCAATACCTCCAGCCCGTTTACTTTTGGCATTTTTAAATCGAGCAGTATCACCTTAGGAGTGTCTTCTACCTGTCTGCCGGCATACTTACCCTCTCCAAAAATATAGTCTATGCCGGCAGCACCATCTTTCAAATGTAACAACCGGTTGGCCAACCCATTTTGCTTCAAAGCATTAATTGTCATTTCCGCATCACTCGAATTGTCTTCAATTAATAAAATCTGTACTTCCTCTTTCATGACGGTATTGTTTTTAACGTGAAATAAAAAGTGGCTCCTTCATCTACTACAGCTTCTGCCCAAATTCTGCCGCCATGTTTTGTAATGATACGCTGTACAAGGGCCAGCCCAACGCCAGTACCTTCAAATTCTTCATCAGAATGAAGCCGTTGAAATACACCAAAGAGTTTGTCAGCATACCGCATATCGAAACCAGCACCATTATCTTTAATATAATAAACAATTTCTTGGCCGTTTATTTCAGAACCGATTTTAATGACTGATTTTTCTTTAAGTCCCGAATACTTAATGGCATTTGAAATTAAATTCAGCCAAACATGTCTAATTGTCGTATTATCGGCCTCCGCGGCCATGAGCTCACCAATATGAAACTCAATATTCTGATCACCCTTTTCATTTTTGAACTCGTAACACAGATTTGCTACCATACTATCCATATTCACACTCACTTTTACCAGTTCTTTCCTGCCTATGCGTGAAAAGTTAAGCAGATCATCAATAAGCTGTCCCATCTTTTTTGCATTGTTCATGATTTTATTCATCAGGCGGTTGGCTTCTGGATCCAGTTGCGTCTCAAAGTTTTCTTTAAGCATTCTACTATACCCATGAATGGCGCGGATGGGGGCACGCAAATCATGCGAAACGGAATAGGAAAATGATTCCAGTTCTTGATTTATCTCCTTAACTTGTTCGCCTGATATTTTAAGTTCACCATTGATTTTAATTAGTTCTGCTTTCTGTTTTTCATTCTCCCGATTTTGAAAAGCAAGCTCATTGCAGGCAATGATTAACTCCGTGGCCCGCTTTTCCTTCTCTCTATTTTCAAATACAAGTTCTTTATTGGCAACAATTAATTCTGCAGCTCTTTTTTCTTTCTCCTCATTTTTAAAAGCAAGCTCATTATTGGCAACGATTAACTCAGCGGCACGCTTTTCTTTCTCCTCACTTTGAAATACAAGTTCTATATTGGCAAGAATCAATTCTGCAGCTCTTTTTTCTTTCTCCCCGTTTTGAAAAGCAAGCTCATTATTGGCAACGATTAACTCCGCGGCACGATTTTCTTTCTCTCCATTTTGAAATACAAGTTCTTTATTGGCGACAAATAATTCTGCAGCTCTTTTTTCTTTCTCTCCATTTTGGAACGCCAGCTCATTGTTGGCAATAATGAGCTCATTTTCGGACTTTTTGAGGGAAGTGATATCCCGCGCAATTTTGGAAGTACCTATAATGTTTCCAGCCTGATCTTTAATGGGAGATATCGATAGTGAAACATATAATTGCTCACCGTTTTTTTTGACCCTTACCGTTTCGAAATGAGCGATAGTTTCGTCATTATTTATTTTATTTATTATGTCTTTTTCATCGTGGCTGTACCCCTTTGGAATTATCATGGAAATATGCCTGCCTATGGCTTGTTCAGCAGTGTAACCAAACATTTTCTCACTACCTTTGTTCCAGCTTTTGATAATTCCTTCAAGCGATTTGCTGATGATGGCATCATCGGAAGATTCAACCAGGTTTGCCAGGTATTGAATATATTCTTTGTCATTTCTTTGAACAGCAATACCTGACAGAAGCAGCCTGTTTAATGATGGTTCGCCTTTTTGAACGTCCGTGCTATCGTTAATAAATAAATTATCAGCAAACTTTAATTTTTCCCCGGATTCTTTTCTTTCCATAACATAATTATTGTTTGCCTGAACAATTAGTAAAACTGTATTTTCGTAAAACGTTGGTGAATAAACAAACCTGGAGAAATGCCATAAGGCTTACCGCAAAGCCGGATGAAAGGAATTATACTTGCACAGCCGCCATTAATTTTTCCTGCTATTCTTGTGCTGATCTTACCGATAGCCGCACTGGTACAACGCCGGAGGTCCGGGATGGAAAGTCCATGTATCAAAATTATATCCGATACAGGATAGGGATTGTAGATCACCATTCAAGTTAGACTATTAATACAACAGTCACGGATTTACTTAGTAATCTTGCCTCAAATCATGTTTTGCTATACGTTTTTTAGTCAGCAGGCACTTTTTGTAAGCATTTACTCTTAGAATAAATCAATAATTCTATAAACAACCATTATCTGGCTTTGCTTAAATTTTGACTGTTGTATAATTAACAGGTTTTTAAATTAATGGCGCCCTCTCAAAAAACCGCTCACAATTATAAAGTATTTGCTCCCCCTTCACTTTTGTCAATATGATAGCAACGGAAAATTCCTTGGATAACGAATAATTCAAACTTGCAAACTTCACTCCCTCTCAATAAAAACTTTTCTTTAACTGATTTTTTTTGACACAAGATGCGGAACGCTGCCATTTCGGTGTCGGTTAGAGAAATATGATGCTTACATTTTATTTGAGAATTTCTGTCATATCGCAACTTCTGTCGAATCGCCATTATCGCAAATAATAAGAACGATATATTGAGTTGCAAAATGGTTGTTAATATATTGCGTAAGAGATTCGTGCATTGAATTTATGATAAAATTGATAGTACGCTTTTTTTCAAAATGCCGTGATTGTTTATACGCTATGTTGTATTCATTTTTAAGATAGAGAATTAATACTTCAAAAAAAATTGCAGCCCTTAAAAATTAACGTGGTAAATTAATCATTGATTTAATGCAGTATGTAATTGCCTGCCGATCGGAATATCCATTTTCCCGATTTCGATACCTGGTTGGTATAGGCGGTGACTTTGAGTAGCGGGGCCAAAAAAGATCAGTGAACGGGATAAAAATGTGTTGTGGTAACATGGATTCTGCGATCGTTATTGATTGTGCCGGCTGTTATAAAAAACAGTGCCCGCAGACGCACCTTTACTTGTTTATCTTAGCCCAGCGTGGCAGCGTAAAACGTTTGTTCATCAGCGGTATAAGGGAAGCGATTGCCGTAAACCGTTGTAGCTGGCACAACGGCGCCAACAAGTTTATTTGTTATTTAAATTTTTCATCAGTTAAAATAATAACTTCAACCAAGTTTGCGTGCTAAATTTAAAAAGATGGCAAAGCTGCCCCACAGGAATAAAGCTGGGGCTTATGCTTAAACATGGATTCCGGCCCTGCAAGGCAAACTGGAAAACAAAAAACACCGTATTTATAAAAAGTGAACCCTGTAGAAACAGGGTTCCAACTAAAACTAACTGCTATCGAATTCTTATTACGAAATTTACTTTAGCGCGTTGACCCATCCATCAATTCAATTTAACAATTCGGGCAGTCCATCCTCCGCCTGCCGCAAGGTGAATATTTATCGGCTGGCCACCAGCAATTTTTATAACTGCCCTTTTATAATCTGTACC
>JBDUAY010000406.1:0-5340 GCA_040004415.1 Bacteroidota bacterium
ATGTTCCAAACATCTGCGGCACTGATTACTTTGCTACGGGTAGTTGTAAAAACAGCTGACAATGTTTCTTTTAATTCTTTTGAAAATTGGGTGGTTGATAATTGCGTTTTCATGACTAATTTTTTTATGGTTGAATAATTTTTTTCTGATTAAAATGAGAACCTCCTTTGAACACGGCTTCTTTTATTGCGCTGGATGTTCCAAACATCTGCCGCGCTTAATATTTTAGGATTTCTTTGCGCGAAATCAAAAGCGATTGTTTCTTTTACTTCTGCAGTAAGACTCATCATTTGTGCGTTGCTGATTGCGCTGAAGAAGTTGGTTGATTGCGTTTTCATGATTATTTTTTTTTGGTTGAATAATTTTTTTCTGATTAAAATGAAAATCTTCTTTGAACACGGATTCTTTTGTTACGCTGGATGTTCCAAACATCAGCAGCACTTAACATTCTGGAACTGCAGGGGCTGATTTCCTGTACAGGTTTGCTGAAGTTGACGTCCCGGGCAAGCGTTTCAGGTACTTCGCCGGTAAGTCTCATTAAATAAGCTTTGGTGATTTCATTTAAGTAGCTGGTTGTTAATTGCGTTTTCATGATTGTTTTTTTATGGTTTTTAACGTTTTGTCTTTTTGGCTGGTGTCTTTTTTTGACCCTTTCGCTACATTGACAACACAAAGATATAAACAAAAACAGTACTATGCAACACAAAGTACCTTCCTGTTATCAGTTCTGCAAACAGGCAGCTACCAATTATTCCCTGAAATGCAGTGCAGTATTGACTTTTAAAGAAATTCCGGAATTTACTCGCCGGCTAAAAACTCGGTGAACGGCCATTTTCTGGTGGCGAACGGTGTAATTTCATGCAATTTTTAGGCTCTTTGAACGTCTGATTCAGCCAAATATGGGCACGAAACTGGTCCAGGGCAGTTAAATATTGCATCAAATCCCTTCCAGGATAGACTTTATGGTGAAGAAGAATAACAAATGGCTGCGTTTTCCTGAACAACAGCCAATTTTACCAGGTTTTTTACCCTTTATGAATATGCCGGAACTCAATACTGCTGTGAAAACATTGCAGCGCAGCGGGGGGAATTATATCTCTATTATCAACAGCCACTATCACGGGGTGCAGATACTTTTTAATTCTTTGCATTAAATAACCCGTTTCCGCATTGCCATATTTATCGTGGCTATCTTTTATGCCTGTTCTTTTTCCAAACAATGCATCCGCTTCATCAAAGAATAAAATCCAGCCACTGTTTTCGGCTTTGGCAAAAACTTTTTCCAAGTTTTTCTCTGTTTCGCCAATATATTTTGACACAATTGCGTGCGTATCTATCCGGTAAGCAGGTTGGTTAATTTGGGAAGCAATCAGGCCGGCAGCAGCGATCTTGTTTTCTTTTGCCGCTCCGTAGAATAACGACAGGCATGGCAGCAAGCCGTTCGTTTGTACAGGTTGGGTTTTTTCCCTGCATCCGTCGAGCATCTGCAGTAATTTCTGTACAGATCCGGCGGGCAATATATCATCCCATTTTTTATTAGTGGTAATAACATTCATCTGCTTTATTTTAAAGTTATGCCGAAAGACAATTTGCCGGCAACAAATAATACAAATTATATTCCAAACCAACCGCCAGATATTCTGGTGCTGCATGATTAAGTAACTTAGCATGCATTATGAATTAAAGCATGGATCTGATTAAAGAATATAAAAGTTTTATAAATAGTTATTATCTCGGCGAGGGGCTGCGCATTACCAGCGGCGCCGTATTACCCGCGGTTACACTTAGTTATTTTGATTTGCTCCCGGTTGGCGTGCTGGTTTCACTGGGCGCTGTATGCGTTAGTGCGGCAGATAGTCCGGGCCCCATCCATCATCGCAGCAATGGCATGGGTATTTGTACTGCGGTCATTTTTGTTGTTTGCCTTATTACCGGTTATGTTGCCCCGTATGCTGTTGCTTTGGGCTGTTGGGTAGCGGTGGCTTGCTTTATATTTTCAATGATTGGCGTATATGGCGGCCGCGTTATTTCTATTGGTATTGCGGCGCTTCTTGTTATGGTACTTAATATGAACCGGCCTGGTCATGGCTGGAATGTTTTATTAAACGCATTATATGTTTCTGCTGGCGGATTATGGTATATGTTGCTGAGCCTGGTTTTATATCATGTACGTCCGTATAAGTTAATTCAGCAGGCGCTGGGCGATTGTATCATGGCAACTGCAGACTACTTGCGCATACGTTCACAATTTTATGACAAAAGCATTTCTTCTGATGACGTATACAGGGAGCTGATGGAACAACAGGTGCAGGTGCAGCATAAACAGGATTTGTTGCGCGAACTATTGTATAAAAGCCGCACCATTGTAAAAGATTCTACGGTCACCAGCCGTACGCTCATGATGCTTTTTATTGATACGGTTGATCTGTTCGAAAAAGCCGCCACGGCTTTTTATCCTTACCAGGAACTGCATCATTTTTTTGACGATACGGATATACTGCAACGCTTTAAAGCATGCGTAGTTGAAATAGCAGACGAACTGGATAGTATTGGCATTGCTGTTAAAAGTGGCAAAGCATCCGCATCCCCAAATGATCTGCAGGAAAAATTGACCGCGCTTCAACAATACTTTACCGCGTTTCGCAACACACATCTTAATGCAGAAAACCTGGAATCGCTTATCACATTGCGTAAAATTTTGCAGGCAGTAGAAGATATGGTAGCACGCATCAACACATTACACAACCAAACCAAATACGATAAAAAAAGAGCCAAAGATTATAAACCTTCCGGCGACTATGACAAATTTGTTACACATACTGAAATCAGCTGGAAATTGCTGCGCGATAACTTATCACTGCGTTCAGATATCTTCCGGCATGCTTTGCGGGTTAGCATTGCTGCAACTTTCGGTTATGTGCTGTCGCACCTGCTAATGTTAGGACACAGTTACTGGATATTATTAACCATTATTGTTATTTTAAAGCCGGCGTACAGCATTACAAAAAAAAGAAATTATCAGCGCGTTTTGGGTACCATCGCCGGCGCATTGGCGGGCATCCTGATTTTATATTTTATTAAAGACAATAAGGCATTATTTTTTATTATGCTGGTGCTGATGACAGCTACCTATAGTTTTATACGCACCAACTATTTACTGGCCGTGATATGTATGACGCCTTATGTGTTATTACTTTTTCACCTGTTGAACAGTGGCGTGTTTAAAACAATTATTACAGATCGTATTATTGATACCGCAATTGGCTCTGCTATTGCTTTTGCAGCCAATTTCCTTTTGTTGCCGGCATGGGAACAGGAACAATTTAAAAAATACCAGGCAGCGGCGCTTCAGGCAAGCCTCGATTACTATAAAAATGTATCACAAACTTTTACAGGCGCTGCTATTACCGATACACAATTCAGGTTAAGCCGTAAGCAGGCATTTGTGGCACTCGCCAATTTATCAGATGCATTTTCAAGATTACTGGCAGAACCAAAAAGCAAAAGAAAAGATGCACTGCAACAACACCAGTTTGTAGTACTTGCGCAAATGCTAACTTCCCATATTGCGACGCTGGCGCATTTCAGCAAAACACTGGCGGCAAAATATCAATCGCCCGACTTCGGCGGCATCATGGTTGAAACAACCCGCAACATTGCAGCGGCGCAACAAATGATAGTGGATGGAAATACAGGTGCGCTTCCACAAGAAGTGCCCAATGATGATTTAAAATTAAGCATGCATATTAAAGAATTGGTAGCCAAACGAAGTACAGAGTTGCAGCAGGGACTTGGCACTACCGATACGCGGCTACGTTTGTCTGAATTAAAACCAATTGTTGATCAGTTCCAGTTTATTGCCGGCATTTCTGCAGATATAAGAAAAGCCAGTGGAGGCAAAACAATGTAGGTTTTCTATAATAACTTTTCCGCAGATGTAATACGATGATAGGTTTTGATTATCAGGCGCTGATTATTGTAAATACAATTGCATTTTCTCCTTTTATTTGCGTCTGTTGAATCACCCCGTATCTGCGGGAACTTTTCTGATATAAGTTTTACGCAATCGTTCCCGTTAAAAGGTTTAAATTAATATTGTTTTAATACCCTGATGATTTAATTTTATAGCTACCAATTTTGGGGTATTCATGTACAATAATTTCATTCCTTCATATTTACAACTCAAAAACGATTCACCATGCCACATTCAAGACGCGATTTTATACGAAAGGCCGCCATTGGTTCTGCTGGTTTTTACCTCGGGGCCCCCGCCTTCGGTGCCAAAAGTTATAATAGAATTATTGGTTCAAACGATCGCGTGCGCGTAGGCGTAGTCGGTTTTTCAGACCGGCACAGGAGCAGCCACATCCCGTCGTTTATGAATCATTACAAAGAACTGAATTTTGATGTAGTGGCCGTCTCTGATATATGGAAGTTGCGCCGCGAAGAAGGCGCCGCCATTTGGAAAGGAAAAATGGGGCATGATATTGTAGCCTGCCGGAACAATGAAGAATTATACGATAAAAAACTGGCAGATGCAGTGTTTATAAGCACTGCCGATTTTCAGCATGCAACACATGCCACACAGGCTGTTAATGCCGGTTGCGATGCATACGTAGAAAAGCCTTTTGCGGAAACCATGGAAGACAACCGCGCAGCACTCAAAGCCGTTAAAGCAAGTAATAAAATTGTTCAGATAGGTTCACAGCGGAGAAGCGGCGCTAATTATCATGCAGCAAATGAATTTATACGCTCCGGAAAATTTGGTGATATAAAAATGGTTGAGCTTACCTGGAACGTAAACCAACCTGGCCGCTGGCGCAGACCTGATTTGGTGCCGAAATTAAAAGAGGAAGATACAGACTGGAAGCGCTTCCTGATTAACCGGCCTGCAGAAAATTTCGATCCGCGCAAATACCTGGAGTTTCGTTTGTTCTGGCCATACTCTTCCGGCTTGCCCGGCCAGTGGATGAGCCACCAGATTGATACCGTGCATTGGTTCAGCGGCCTCCCACATCCGCGCAGCGTGGTAGCCAATGGTGGCATATATATGTGGAAAGACGGAAGAAGAAATTGGGATACCATCACTGCTGTGTTTGATTATGGCCCTGCAAACGATCCTTCCACCGGTTTCCAGGTAACCTTTGGCTCACGCATGGACAATGGCGATGAGAACCCGGCAGAAATTTATTATTCAAACGGTGGCGAATTAAATTTAAATACGAATAAAGTTTCTCCCAAAGGCGGATTAACTAAAAAAATGGCGGCGGCCATGAATATGTCAGAAAATCTTTTGCCAGAGATGAGTTTATCTGAAGTGGAACCAATAATTGCCTCAGC
>JBDUAY010000407.1:0-5340 GCA_040004415.1 Bacteroidota bacterium
ATATCGGGTATATGCTGCGCGATGAAAAAATGATCAAAGAAGCAAAGTTCTGGATCAACTTTGTGCTGAATAATCAGCGGCCCAACGGCGATTTTGGGCCCATGGTTGAACGCAAAGGAAACCGTGATCTATGGACCAACATGCCTATGTTATGGTGCATTCAGTCTTATTATGAATATAGTAATGATGCCCGTGTACTAACGTTTATGGGCAAGTATTTTAAATGGGAACTGACGATACCAGATGAAAATTTCCTGAAGGATTATTGGGAAAACAGTCGCGGTGGCGATAACCTTTCCAGTGTATATTGGTTGTACAACCGCACGGGGGAATCATGGTTGCTTAACCTGGCAACAAAAATTGATCGCAATACAGCTAACTGGCGTCAGCAAAATAATTTACCCAACTGGCACAATGTAAATATTGCGCAATGTTTCCGCGAGCCGGCTACTTATTATCTGCAAAGTAAAAAACAAACCGATCTTGACGCTACCTACAATGATTTTAAATTGGTAAGAAAAATTTACGGCCAGGTGCCGGGTGGCATGTGGGGAGGAGATGAAAATTCGCGCAAAGGCTATGATGATCCGCGGCAGGCAGTTGAAACCTGTGGCATGGTAGAACAAATGACTTCCGATCAAATGTTGCTTCGTTCTACCGGCGATACGTACTGGGCAGAAAATTGTGAAGATGTTGCTTTTAATACTTTTCCTGCTGCATTTATGCCAGATTATAAATCGCTGCGCTATCTGACCGCGCCCAATATGGTTGTCAGCGATAGCAAAAATCATTCGCCTGGTATTGACAATGCAGGTCCTTTTCTAATGATGAACCCATTTAGCAGCCGGTGCTGTCAGCATAATCATGCTGCGGGCTGGGTATATTATGCTGAAAATACCTGGATGGCAACGCCAGACGACGGCCTCGCTGCACAATTATATACCGAAGGAACAATAACAGCGAAGGTTGGCAATGGTACAGATGTAACGATTGTTGAAAAAACACGCTATCCTTTCGAAGAAGAAGTAAACTTTAGTGTAATCGTTCCGCAGCAAATTTCTTTTCCGTTATACCTGCGTGTTCCGGTGTGGTGTAAAAATCCGGCCGCTTATGTAAATGGACGTAAGATCAAAATTGCAGCTACACCCGGCAGTTATATTTTGCTCTCCGGCAGCTGGAAAAATGGTGATAAAATAAGACTTGAATTGCCGATGGAATTGAAGGTTCGGGAATGGACAGCTAATAAAAATAGCGTCAGTGTAAACTATGGACCGCTTACTTTTTCTTTAAACATCCCGGAAGAATACCAGATGAAAAACAGTAATGAGACTGCCCAGCATGATGCGAAGTGGCAGGAAAATGCGGATGAGAAAAAGTGGCCTTCGTATGAAATTTATCCGGCTGCTGACTGGAATTATGGGTTGCTGCTTAACAAAGATGCAGTGGAAAAATCATTCACCATTATCCGGAATAACTGGCCAAAAGATGATAATCCATTTACTGACGCAGGCGCCCCCATTGTGATTTCCGCGAAAGGAAAAAAAATATCCTCCTGGGGGCTTGATGAATACGGCTTGTGTGCCGTTTTACCGCAAAGCCCTGTACGTTCAAATGAACCCGCCGTAGATTTAAAATTGGTGCCGATGGGTGGTGCCAGGTTAAGGATTAGCGCATTTCCGGTAGCGGAGTAGTGAGTAGTGAAGGGTGAGTGATGAGTAGTGAGTAGTGAGTAGTGAGTAACGGGTGGGAAGAGCACCGGGCAAGTTATTATTATTTTTAAACTCCCGCAGAGGTCTCCCGGCACGGGACCTAAATGAAAACATGTTAGGTGATGACTGCGGCCGGAGAAAAAAATTACTGATTGAGGCCGGAGACCGGCAACTGTAAAATATTATTATGCCACCTGGGAAATACATTTTTTATTTTTTGTTATTACTGGTTTTCCAGGTGCAATTGCATGCACAGCAAGCACAAACATTTACCAATCCTTTGCTGCCTTCAGGCCCGGATCCATATTCTTTTTATAAAGATGGATATTATTATTACACCAATTCACTCGGTAACCGTATCGGCATCTGGAAAACTAAAAGTATAGCAGATTTAAAAACAGCGGAATACAAAACAATTTATATGCCACCGCCGGGAACGGCTTATTCAAAAGATTTGTGGGCGCCCGAAATATTATTCCTCCGGGGAAAATGGTATGCCTATTTTGCCGCAGATGATGGCAGTAATAAAAATCACCGGTTGTTTGTGTTGGAAAACCCATCTGCTGATCCAATGCAGGGCGAATGGGTATTGAAAGGAAAAATATCAGATGCATCAGGCAAATGGGCAATTGATGGCGATGTATTTGAATATGAAAAACAACTATACATGGTTTGGTCGGGATGGGCAGGAGATGTTAATGGCGAACAGGATATTTACATCGCTAAAATGAGGGATCCCTGGACCATTGAAGGTGAACGGGTTCGCATTAGCGCACCTTTCTATGAATGGGAAAAAATCGGCGATCTTACAAATGAAACACCACCGCATATCAATGTGAATGAAGGTCCGCAGGCCCTGGTGCACGGCCATGATTTGTTTGTCATATTTTCTGCCAGCGCCTGCTGGACGGATTTCTATGCACTGGGGCTATTGCGTTTTTCAGGGGGCAATAATTTGCTGGATTCAGCCAACTGGACAAAAGGCACACAGCCCGTTTTTAAACAATCACCTGTCAACGGCGTATACGGCACCGGGCATAATTCCTTTTTTCTATCGCCCAATAAAAAAGAAAACTGGATATTATACCATGCCAATAGTAATCCGGGCGACGGATGTGGTAACAAAAGATCCCCAAGGGCGCAAATGTTTACCTGGAACACCGATGGCACACCGAATTTTGGAGAACCTGTAAAAGAAGGAACCGTATTAAGCGTTCCGGCTGAAAAATAATAATGGAAAAAAATACACGATGTTGAAAAAACTACAAACAAAAAAGATTTTAATTACTGTTTACATTCTGCTGGCTGTTGTATTTGTGCGCGGCCAGGCATTCAGGGCGCCGGCTTATCCGCTCGTTACTCATGATCCTTATTTCAGCATTTGGTCAACTACAGATGTTTTAACGGCATCCACTACCAAACACTGGACAGGAACTGATCATTCATTGATTGGCCTTATTAAAGTTGATGGAGTTATCTATCGGTTTTTAGGCAACAATGAAAAGTCTTACAAAACAGTTTTGCCTGCTTCCGATGAAATGAACTATGAGACGAGGTACACGGACGCAGCACCGGCAGATGGCTGGAAGAATGGATCATTTGACGATAGCAAATGGAAAAAAGGCATGGCGCCGTTCGGCGATAATAAATCAACTGCTAAAACATTATGGGTGAGCAAAGATTTATGGGTCCGCAGATCTTTTATGCTCACTAAAACAATTTTCAATAGATTATTTTTGAAAATACAGCATGATGATAATGTAGAAGTATTCCTGAACGGTGAAAGTATTTTTGAAACCAAAGGCTGGACGGGTAAATTTATTTATGTACCCATCAGCGAAGCAATACAACAAAAAATTAGAAAAGGTAAAAATGTATTGGCTATTCATATCGCAAATACAGCCGGCGGTGCAGCGCTGGACGCAGGTCTTGCTGAAGAACCAGAACAAGGAGAAGAAGCGGGTGTAAAAATTGCCAAACAAAAATCTGTAAATATTAACGCTACTCAAACAATCTATCAATTCACCTGTGGTAAAACAGATCTCACATTAACGTTTACGTCGCCTTTGCTCATGAGTGATCTTAATTTATTGTCGCGGCCCGTTACCTATATTAGCACGGCAATTAAATCGAATGATGGCGCTGCACACGATGTGCAGGTTTATTTTGGCGCTTCTACAGATATTGCTGTCAATACCGGTGCACAGGAAGTAAAAGCAGAAAAATATTCGGCACAAGGTCTTGGAATCCTTAAAGCCGGTACAGTTGAACAGCCTGTATTGCAAAAAAGAGGGGATGATTTGCGGATTGACTGGGGTTATATGTACGTGGCAGTTCCATCTGCAGCCGGTGTGCAGCAATATATTTCAGCACGCCGGGGACTGGCGCAGGCTTTCACGCCCGCATCGGGTATAACGACTGGTAAGCACCTTGTATTAAATAGTGTAGCCAATTTAGGTAAAGTAAATGCATCGGGTAAAGAGCAACTTTTCCTGATTGGATACGATGATCTTTATTCAATACAATATTTTAAAAAAAACCTGGAGGCTTGGTGGAAATTGCAGCCGGGTGCAACGATTGAACAACAACTATCGCAAGCGGCAACGGGTTATAGAGATGTTTTAAAAAGATGTGAAACATTCAACCAGCAATTGCACGCAGACGCGGTAAAAGCTGGTGGTGAAAAGTATGCCCGCCTTTGCGAACTGGCCTATCGTCAAAGCATAGCTGCACACAAATTAGTTAAAAGCCCGCAAGGTGAAATATTATTCCTTTCCAAAGAAAATTTTAGCAACGGTTCTATTAATACTGTAGATATAACGTATCCATCTGCGCCTTTATACCTGGTGTATAATCCGGAGTTGCTGAAAGGAATGCTAAATGGTATTTTTTATTACAGTGAAAGTGGTAAATGGACAAAGCCATTTGCTACGCATGATTTAGGTAAGTATCCTTTAGCCAATGGAGAAGATTATGGTGAAGGTATGCCGGTAGAAGAATCTGGTAACATGACCATACTGGCAGGCGCAATTGCCAAAGCAGAAGGCAATGCCAATTATGCAAAGAAACATTGGGCCACACTAACTACCTGGACAGATTATCTTGTTAAAGAAGGATTTGATCCCGCCAATCAATTGTGCACAGATGATTTTGCAGGGCACCTTGCACGAAATGCAAATCTTTCTGCAAAAGCTATTGTGGGTATTGGCTGTTATGCGATGATGGCGGATATGCTGGGTGAAAAAGAAACCGCGGCAAAATATAGGGCAATCGCCAAAGACATGGCAATTCGCTGGGAAACAATGTGCGACGAAGGCGATCATTATGCATTGACGTTTGATAAAAATGGAACCTGGAGTCAGAAATATAATATTGTTTGGGATAAAGTTCTTGGGCTGAATCTTTTTCGCAAAGAAGTGTATGAGAAAGAAATTAAATTTTATTTAACCAAGCAAAATGAATTCGGATTGCCGCTCGATAGCAGGAAGACGTATACAAAATCTGACTGGATTCTGTGGACAGCTGTGCTTGCCAGTAACGATAATGATTTCCAGGCATTGATAAACCCGGTGTATAAATATGCAACACAAACAACGTCACGTGTACCATTAAGCGATTGGCATGAAACAAT
>JBDUAY010000062.1:0-18068 GCA_040004415.1 Bacteroidota bacterium
TTTACGGTGGCAGATGGAGGTTTCATATTGGCATAACTCATCACCAATACTTTTATATTTTTCAACGTTCCTTTAAAGGCAAGGTTTTCCATATGCACCGTTTCAACCGGAACACCTCTTTTTAATAATGGCATCACCATACCATAAAAATTTGACAACTGCGGGTCTTCATAACTTTTATGCGTAGGAAAACGCTGAAACATCATTGAATTACCCAGCAGCACACCAATTCCCTTGCTGCCGTTTATTAGATTATCAGACGATGGCATATCATTCAATGCATTTATCATTACCTGCATCTGTGTGGCATATGCCGGCGAAATGGGTTGCTTCTCTTCACTATTTTGCAATCTAAATTTACCCTGATAAATTCTGTTGGGCCATGGCATAACCTCATAATTATTTACTGTTGGATACATGAGCTCAGCAGTATAGGTCGCCTGGTAATTTTGTTTATAATCATCCCAGCTGCGCGGCCGATCCTCGATTGGATCAGTCAAAAAATAAATCTTTCTACCGGTGGGCGCCGTCATAGACAACATCGATCCATATTCTAAAAAAGCATTTTCAAATACTCGCTCTTTTTTCAACCCATTAAAATATACCGGCTCACGCGAAGTGCCAGTCCATACCTGCGCAATATAACCATCCATACCCGGCAATGCAGCCAGGCTTGCTTCCGGACTTACAATCTGCCAGGAAGAATAATTCAGCAATGAATGAGTAGGCACATAACATTTTACTTTGATGCCTTTGCTTTCGCTATAGGTTTTTGCATATTGAAAAACTTCTTTGAGGGCGTGAAAATAAAGCTGGTATTTAAGTTTGGAAGATAAATACGTTGCCTCCGGCGATTCATGCTGTGGCATCCACGCAAAGCCATACAATTTTTGCCATTCTCTTTTGAACGATTCGCTGTAACCGCCCCGTGCCCAAAATTCCGGCTCTTCCAAATAGATAGAAGTTACGCCGGCATCAATCACTTTTTTTATGAGCGTTTTAAAATAAGCAATATAATTATCAGTAGGAACGATGTATGGAATGCCTTTGCCATGCCCAATTTCTTTTCCGTTGCGATCTACCTGCCCTTCATCTTCATGTGTTTTGCCGTCAAACTTACCTGTAAAATAATCCTGGTAATTGCCCCAGGCAATGCCGGTCATAAACTGAACATTATATCCTCTGTCGCGGTAACCTTTTACACGTTCTGTAAATGTGCTGTCCATTCCATAAACGATGGCAATATCAGATCGTACATCATATGCTTCATCCCATGGCGCAGCTACCTGGAAAGATGTTTTATCTGCCATCTTTATTGATTGTGCAAACGGATGAAAACCCAACAGTAAACATGTTGCAAAAAAAACAGGCGTTTTTAACTGGCACATAATTATTTTTTTTACAAAGAATATTACAGATCTTATTTTTTCCATGCAGCGCCCATCAGTTCCTTCTTTTGTTGCAAATCATCATCAGGTATTACCAGTGCCACCCAGGGCGTATCAGGCGAAGTAACGTGGGCATGCCATTCTATCGTTCCTGTTTGCCCTGACTTCAATATTACTTCTTTTGATGCATGTACAAATGTCAGATTATCTGCGCGTATAGTAAAATGATGAACGCCATTTCCATCAGCCTTCACGTTAATAATAATATCTCCTTTGTTTGTTGTGCTGGTGCTCACGTCAAAATTAAGCGCATGTGCCGGACGGAGATCAATATTGTAAGTGGCAGCCGGTAAAAAGATTTTTGTTTGTATTACGCCGCCTGACGCGATTATATACGAACCTTCCGGTAGCATAGAACGAAAATGCATAGCAGCGTCCGGCTGTACAACGATCTCTTCGCCCGTTCTGATTTCTTTAAACGTAACTGAAGCAGTTGCTTGTCCTTCTATTAATGCAGGGCCAGATAAATCGCGCATCAGCCATATCCATCTTGCAACAGGATGTACCCATACTTCTTTGTACGTCCACGTGCTTTGCACAGGCCAGTATGGCTCGTCGTTGTCGCCTTTTGTTTGTATCCCCACAGGTAAAGCGCCCACCATATCGCCGGATGAAGGTGTATACAACGGTGGGAAATCGTAGCCTTCACCAAACATCGTACTTTGAGAAAACGGGTTACGGCCAATTATCCATTCCAGCTGATGTGCAGCAATTTGGGTTGATAAAAAATCACCACGCAAATGCGCAACATTTACCAAGGCCTGGGCTTGCGGCAAAATGGTTCCAAAATGCCCACGGTAATCCATCCATACCGGAAACAAACGCAGGTAGTGCCCTTTGCCCAATGGCACACCATTTAACACCTGTTGTTTAAATGATTCCCGCCTGCTTTCGGGTGTATGCACATATTCACTATCACAATAAATGGAAGCGGGTAAGACACCATACGGTTCCGTATATTTTACAACAGTTTTTACATATTCATCATACAACGTTACCGCAGAATACCATTTCATATAGTCAGGATGATCAGGAAATGCATGGCACAATTCAGTCAACGCCAATATATGCGCCTGCTCGCGGCCGCGATGTACAAAATGCAATATTCTGTCCTTTGCCACACCTGCATAAAAAAAACCGATCAATGGAACATCCCAATCCGTTTTTTTGCGTTCCTGGCAATTAAGAATCAGCTGAGATAAAGAGACTGCTTTCTCTTCGTATTTTTTATTACCGGTCAGTTTCCAGATATCTACCGCCGCAAGAATTGCTTCAGATGCTGCTTCAAATTCTATATTTTCAGAATCAAAAGATCCCGAGAATAGTTCCTTTGATGGCTTATTCTCAGTAGCCATTCCTTCTATCCCAAATTTCCAATCTGCTTCTGCCATTTTTAGTGCAAGGGCGGCAAGGCGGGGATCTGCTTCTTTCAAAACGCTTGCACCAATTGCCTCTGCGGCCGCTGCAAGAAAATTATCCTGCGGGTTATTTCGTGCCGTAGAAGTTACATCATCATCATCTCCTAAAATACCATTGGTTCTCCTGCTGCTAATAGAACCAGTGTTGCGAAAACCATCACCAAAACTTGTCTTTATGATCCAATCAAGTCCCCACCGTGCTTCTTCCATTAAACGATCATACAAAGCAGGATTTTCATTTCTTGCATGTAAGCGTTCTGCGAGGCTAAACAATCCATAATCTATTTCAGCCGTATTGCCGAGACCCTGTGTAAGATCGCCTGCGTCGTGCCATCCTCCATTGATAATAATCCGTTTGTTGTTGTGTGTACAGCTCCAGTCGCGGTGACAAACCCCATGTACACCCGGCACTGCTGCGCCGCATCGTTCTGTATAAAAAAAATTAAGTGCTTTCCAAACAGACGCTTCCCAAATATTATTTCCGATGGGAAAGGGATGTGTTGATAATCCACCTGCCTGAAGTACATAATTGCCCGGTTTGCGTACTTCAGAAAAATCCATCACCTGGAAATTACCGGAATGATTGCTTTGCGTTTCTATTGGTTTCTCAAGAACAACATCACCATTATCCTGGTTTATTAATTTAAAACCAGTGGCACTTAATCCACTGGCGACAGCACTTTTTTCGCCACCTGTTTGATAACCGTCATGGCTATACGAAATTCTGTCTTTCCAAACATCCCAGCCTTCTGTTTTATCAGGCGCTACCTGCTCAAGATCTAAACCGTCAAAATAAAACTGGATGGAATCAGCTTCCTCCGGTGCGTTGCCGGATAAGCCATAAGAAATTTCCATCTTTGTTACTTTATCGCGCGCAACATTATCAATTTCCCAAACGATATGGTTCCATTGATGGTTGTTAAGCACCAATGAGGTTTCCCCTTCCTGGCCGAATAAAGCAGGTATCTTTTTGATGCCATCGTTAAATAAATGTATGTCGAGGGCCGATGTATAAAAGCCCGGTAAATCAGGATATATCCAAATAGAAATACGGTTGTATTTGGTCCAGTTTTCCCCGTTAAAATCTCTGCGGATGCCTGAGCGGCCCCAGCCACGGCCATTTGCAGGAGGCGGGGCAGGTAATCTTACTGGCGTGCGCATCAACAACGATGTGTTTCCGCTGTGTACTTGTTCTTTGCTGAGTGAGATGGCGGCAACGTTGCTTGCTTCTGATACTTTGAAAACTTTGCGGGCATCTACAATTTCTTCTCCTCCCACCGTGTAACCCTGCCAGCTATCAAGCGTTTCCATATCATCCAGCTTACGTGTATCAAGTACTTTCTTATTCAGCCAGCGGTTGGCAGCGGAGTTTTCAAAATTAGCTGTGAGCGGATGCTGGCAAAAAGAGACAAATTGAAATCCTAAAAAAATTACAACGAGAAAAAAAACGTTTAATATGGATTTCATAACATTCATTATTATAACGTGAATGCTAAAACTACTGAAAAAGAAAAGACAATACTTTATTTTAATAACGGTAACAACTCCATCAAATTATTAATAATAGCATCAGGCTTTGCCGTTTGTAACTGCTCAAACGTATGTGCGCCTGTGGTAATACCAACACTCAGGCAGCAGCCGGCATTTTGTCCTTCTTCAATATCAATAATGGAGTCGCCAACTTTCACCACTTCAGCTGCGTTACTGATATCAAAGCGTTTCATCGCCAGCCAAATCATATCCGGGTTGGGGCGGTTCTTATCTACATCATTCGCGGTAACCAGGCTGTCGTAGTCAACTCCCTTTTTCCAACCCAATTTCTTTATAAGTGATTCCGCAGTTTCATTGTTGTAACCAGTATTTAAAATTACCAGGATGTCTTTTTGTTTTAGCGCATGAAATAGTTCAAGTGCATTATCCTGTGGCAATACTTCTAAAGTATCATAGGCCGCTGCCAGCAATACAATAAAGCGTTTGTAAATATCATTCGCTAAATCATTGTCGTCTTTTTCTGCAAATACACGCAGAATACTTTTTATTGCCTGCAGTTTTTCTTTGCCTGCGCCTTCCAGCAACACTTCATCCAGCGTGAAATTAAATCCCTTTTCATTAATGGCCTGCTGAAGTGTTTTATACACTACATTATTTTCATTTACAGTAGTGCCTGCCATGTCAAAAACAACCATTCTGATCATTCGTTGCATTTTTTATTGATAATAATGTTCCCGTTTGTTTTCACTGTCAATGCAAATTATCCCTGATGTTTTCAGAAAGGATTTTCTGTTGATAAGAAAGATAGGATTAAATCAGGACGATGAGCCAGGAAATTAATGATCGTCCTGTTACTTGTTAAAAGAGGGTACAAATAAAAGTGCATCCGCCACTACAATACCATCAGCGCCCTTATTGGAGACTTCAATATAATTCTTTTCGCCTTTTTGCATGGTGAAAACGCCGAGCAGTACCCATTCACCAGCTGTTTGGCCCTCTACGCGGATATCAGATTCATGCATCTCTATTTCACGTAATTTTTTACCGTCAGAAAAGACAATGGAGGTTTTAGATGACATACCTTGTACTTTTGGAAAGTATGCGTATGCTTTATAATTACCGGCTGTTTTAATTGCTGGTGTAAAACGCACTGTTTTCTGCTGGCCATCTTTGTCATCAGCAGTGAACATAGACGGTCCGTAGCATCCTTTCTGTTCTGTTTCCCATCTACCTGTAACGGACACATGTTTTTTATCATCGTTGTCAACCAATATTTCCACCGTGCTGTTATCTGCCAGTGGATGCGCTGCAATCGCTTCTTTTAATTTATTGATATTAATTTGCTGTACGCTGGTTTTTGCATCTATGGCAGCGATGGCCGCCATGGCGGCAGACTGGCTCAGCACCATAAATACAGGTTCCATGCGGATTGATCCATACGCAATATGTGTGGCTGATAAACACACGGGCACCAGTAAGTTTTTACATTCATTACTTTGAGGAATAATCGCCCGGTAAGCTATAGGATATGGCCCAAACCCGCCCATCTGCACATCTCCTTCGTTTTTCACCATACCATCAATTACTATGCGCTCGCAATTGTGTGAATCCATTGTGTACGCAGCCATTCCGATCTGATCATCTGCTACTTCTTTGCCTTCGCAATTGGCCTGCGTCATTACATATTCACCTTTCATTCTTCTTACTTCACGAACATACATTTGCGGCGACCAGTTTCCATTATTCTTATACTCATCTTTCGGATAACCCCAGGGCAGCATCAGTTCACGCAGGTATTTTGGCATGCGACTATCATGTCCAATAAAATAAAGCAGACCTTTTACATATTCTTCATGCGACTGTTGTATTTTTTCCCGTGTTGCATAATCTCCTTCCGGATAATCATAATTCATTCCGATCATATCTGTAGAAAAAGGTCCATTGTTATTGATGTCCGTTTTATTATTGGGCATCAAATCAAATTTCATAAGTGAATTCAAGTCTTTAGCGGGTTTTTTTTCAAGCACCCGCAGCAATAGTTCATATCGCATTGAATCATAACCGTCAGGTCTTGTAATCTCTATACGGTTGGAAGGATTATCGGTAAGGCATAGCCTGAAATTATAAGTTTGTATTTTTTTATCTCCTGTTCCCTGCGCGTCTAAACTGTTATTCGATATACCCCACAATAAGCCGCTTGCCGGATTGCCGGGAACCTTATATGGGTTAATACTATCAGGAAACTGGTGCTTCCCGCGAAACTGCACACCATTATAGGTTTCATTGTATAGGTCATTCGATTCGCGTCCTGTAAAATACGATACGCCGGCTTTCGCCATCAAATCTCCCTCGTAGGAGCAATCAATAAACATTTTTGCGCGGATGGTTTCAAAAGAAGCACTACCCGGCTTTGCAGAATTTTCAGTAACAATGGAAGTAATATAACCGGACGAATCTTTTTTAACAGATACCAGCCGGCGCTGGTATAAGATATCCAGTTTTGCTGATTCAATATATCCCTTGTAAACATCCGAAGCAACATGCGGTTCAAAAATCCATTGTTCAAATTTTCCATAATGCGCGCCAATGCGCCGGTAAAAATCTCTTGATAAACCGGTAATGGCATATTTATTACCAATGTCCGTATATCCGAGTCCGCCGGTTGTTAACCCGCCCACCTGTTTTCCCGGTTCAATCAGCAATACAGATTTCCCCATTTTCTTTACAGTATAGGCAGCAATAACACCGCCGGAGGTTCCGCCATAAACACAGACATCAACAGAAGTGGCTGTTTGCGCATGTGAATTGATCATCAATACCGTGCACAATAATATAAAAAGCAAACGTGTATATTTTTCCATTTTCATCATCATTTATACGCCGCAAATTTCGTTGCATTGAAAATACAATTTTATAAAGTATTTACCAGTTCTTTGATGTTCGGTCGAAATTAAAATGAACGCTGATAATTATCGCTCAAAATATTTCAATATTATACCCGAATGTATTCATTCCTGTAGGTACTACATTTGAATACAATGTTGGTTAGTTGTGAATTTTTTGCGGCGGCAGAAGAATCCTTTAATCATAGGAAGCTCCTCTGGAGCTGGTTCCAAAAGAGATTGCAGAACTACAATCAGGAGGTTCCGCTGGAACCGCTGCCGGTTAGTTGCCCGTGGATAATAACTTTAAGCGCTGCTACCGCTGCAATCACTGTTGGTTTGTTGCGGATTTTTTCGCTCCGGCGGGAGCATCCTGTTTATAGCAAAACAAAAATTGGAGGATCGGCTCCAGCGGAGCCTCCTGTAATGCACCGTCCCTGGATAATGCCCGGGATGCTGGAGCTGGTTCCAAAAGAGATTGCAGAACTACAAACAGGAGGTTCCGCTGGAACCGTTTGTATTAATCACTCAAAACATGTATTAGCTTAACTAAACCACATAAAAATTTGCACCTATGAACCGAATCGATCGGCTTTTTGGCATTCTTACGCTGTTGCAGTCGAAAAAATATGTTACTGGCGAAAAGATCGCAGAGAAATTTGGTATCAGCATACGATCTGTTTATCGCGATATTAAAGCGCTGAATGAGCAGGGCATTCCTGTAAGTTTCGAACCCTACCGCGGCTATTTTGTAGTGAACGGATATTTTCTACCACCGGTTTCTTTCAGTACCGAAGAAGCAAACGCATTGTTGCTGATGGAGTCTATTGTTGCTGGTTTTGCAGACAAATCCATTCATCAGCACTATACAACTGCCCTCACCAAAGTAAAAGCGGTGCTGCGTTCTTCACAGAAAGATTCTATAGAACGGCTGGCTTCTACTATTAAATTCCAGGCATCTCCTTGTTTTATTCAGCATCATGATTATTTGGCTACTATTCAGCAAGCGATCGGTCAGCAAAGGATAGTAGAAATTGAATATACCAATCTCAAAAAGGAAGTTTCAAAAAGAAAAGCAGAACCCATCGGGCTCGTTTTTTATGCTTTCAGCTGGCACCTCATTGGATGGTGTCATTTGAAAAAAGATTACCGCGATTTTAAAGTGGCGCGCATCCTGCGCATCCATTGCACCATCGAAGATTTTACCAGGAAAGATCATATTACCATGAACGACTACATGAAATTATTACCGGTGGATTATTAAGAATAGACTCCGCACTGATTTTTTGACACGGAGAAAAGGAGGGCTTTCACAGCGGCAAAACTTTCCAAAAAAATATTAAAATTTTCTTTTTGCCCTGCCATAGGGTTGTCAGTGACCGGTATTTACTTTGTTCATCATCTAAAAAAAATGATTATGAACAACACCATCACGAAGTATTTTCAGCATCAATTAAAGGAGGAAGCCATCCTGACCCGGAACATGTTAAAAATAGTACCGGCAGACAAATACGACTGGCAACCGCATCCCAAAAGTATGAGCCTGCTGCGATTGGTAACCCATGTAGCCGAAATTCCAGGCTGGGTGCAGCTGGCCATTGAAATGGATATCCTTGATTATTCAAAAACAAATTATCAGCCGGAGCCTTTTACAACCAACCAGGATTTGATGGATTATTTTGAGGCCAGGCTGGCTGCAGGCACTAAAGCAATAAACAATGCAGATGATTCCATAATGGATAAGAAATGGACGATGTGCAACGGCGAAATAATTTATTTTGAATCCCCCAAAAGAGAAGTATTGAGAATGAGCATGTCTCAATTGATTCATCACCGTGCACAACTGGGTGTCTTTCTGCGCTTATTAAACATACCCATTCCTGGAACTTATGGACCGAGTGGTGATGAAATGGGGCTGGAAGGATTCTGATAAAAATATAAATACCAGCTATCTGATCATTGATGTATTAATGGTTAGATAGTTGGTTCATTATTAGCCAATACGTTACTGGTTGAACAAAAATATATTTCTTTTCAAAAAACTTTATACTATGCCAGGTACTATTGCTTCAGATAAAAAAGACATGGACACAATTGTAATTGGAAGGCGATCATATACGCGTCTATTATTATCCGGTGCTTATTGATAATATCCAAAGCCAGTTGCCGTTAGAAATTAGCGATAAATAAAATTCCATACATCCTTTTGATCGACGCCGGTACGTTTGATTTTTGCAATTTAAACAGTCACATATTGCAACAAATAAAAATGGAACGTTCATACCCGATGGTTGCGGGTAAAAAATATTATTTTTTGAACCCAATTCTTTCCCTGTCTTCCCATTTTCGCTGGGTGGCTTTTTCATCTAACAGGTTTTCCATCGCATCATAAATCTGGTTTAGCTGAACATCATGTTCGCCCAGCCTCTCTTTTATTTCCCCAAGCTGATCTTTCAGGTTCGTTTGTTTTAAAACGATTTTTCTGATAGCTACAAAAGCCCGCATAATAGCAATATTCATACTAATTGCCTTATCACTGTTTAAAATACCGCTGAGCATTGCCACCCCCTGTTCAGTGAAAGCATACGGCAGATATCTTGTACCGCCTCTTGTTTTTGAGGTTTCAATTTGCAACCTCAAAGTACTTTTGCTTTCTGAGGCTTCAAATTGAAACCTCAAATTGTTAAACTCTTCTTTTGTCAGTTGAAACATAAAATCCCCAGGAAAACGCTGGCTATTTCTTTTTACAGCCAGGTTTAGTGATTTCGTCTGGGTTTCGTATAGGGCCGCTAAGTCCCTGTCAAGCATTACGCGTTCACCCCTCAATTCATAAATCCTGTTTTGGATAGATTGTATTATCTGCATAAGGAATATTGTTTCTGCATAAATAAGGTTTATTTACAATTGCAAGATAACAAATGCCCTATAAATTTTCGGGCACATAAATGCTAATTTTGACAGTATCAATGCTCCACTTGCCGAACCAGGGAAATGGCTAAAAAGTTGCCGTCATTATTATACGTTTAAAGGGATAAAACACCGGAGTGTTTTTAAATTCGTCTATCAACTTCTTTTTATAATCTTTTTTAAAACTGTCTTTGAATTCGTCCGGTAACCGATCCATATACCGCAGCATAGCGGTTCCGGAAACCCAATCATACAAACTGTTTGCATCTTTCAAAATATGTGGATACACTTTTTCAAACACGGTAATATCCTTTCCGCCACCTTCAAAAAAAATATCAGCATACTCAGTAATGGTCAGCACAGGAATTTTGCGCACCCATCCCTCCAATGCTTCTTTGTAAGGGTTTTGCAACGCCAGTTCATGCAAAAATACATGTGTGAAATGATCGTGATTACTGGGTACCTGAACAGCAAGTTGCCCTCCTTCACTAATAATAGAAATAATATCTTTTAATAACTGCCGGTGATTATCCACCCATTGTAAAGCCGCATGAGAAAAGACCAAATCCCATTTTGTACCATCTCCAATTTGTTCCTGTATTGTTTTGCAAAAGAATGTAACCTGCGTATTGGAAAATGAAGCTGCTTCCTCCAGCATTTCGGGTGAAGAATCAATACCCGATACGATTGAACCGGGCAAGTGATCTGCCAGCAACCTGGTCAATTCCCCCGTACCGCAACCCATATCAATAACGCTCAATCCGGGTCTGACTTTTATCAACGAAAGCAGGTCATAAAAAGGAGCGTATCGTTCTGCTTTAAATTTATTATACGTGTCAGGATTCCAGGCCATAATTCCATTTAATTATTTTATTGCTTTGTTTTATCCTTTTTTGCAGACATTTAATACCGGTTGAACAAAATTTTTTTGCGCTTCAAGAGAGATCTGCCTTCGGATTCAAAAGTTTCGGTTACGGTTGCCGAATTTCCATCAGATACAATGTATTTATCACTTTTTGCCCATCTCAAATGGTGCACCCAATAAGTTCATTGGCAATTAACTTATCCTATTTACCGGAAAAGTCAAAGCCTGCGGAAAATCTAAAGACCACGATATTTTTAACACAATCACTTTACACATAACTGCTCATTTTTTTATCGCCGAAAGCTTTTTCATATACACGTTTATCTTCACCCGGAAGATATTTATCCTTCAAACCTGACAATTCATCAGCAAGTTCATCAAAACCGTCTTTCAGTTTTTTCCTGGTTACGGATCCCTTGTCGGGTGCAATAAGAATTCCAACGGCAATGCCCGCTAATAATGCTATCAATACTTTGTTCATATTTTCTGTTTTGACCTGTAAATTAGCAAAACATGCGCCAGTTCAAAAGGTTTATTCTTCATTTCTTTCTTCCTGTTTTAATTGTCCCTATTGTAGAAACACATGAATGCTTTTTGCAGAATGAAACTTTTTATGATATTAAATCGTGGTTAATATTCACAGCCTGTCGTGCACCTAATATTTTCCGGTTAAGCCGGATTATTATTTTAATTTACAGCATTATGAATTCCATCAAGTTTATTTTTTATTCTGCCTTAAAAAATCAGTTAACATACCTGCCGAAGCCTGCCAGGCTTTTCTTCCCGGGGAAGTACACATTTTTACTTGTTTGTTATTGTGTTTGTTTGTTTCATGTTTGTCATGCACAAATCAGGTTACCCCGGTTGGTAAGAGACAGCATGGTATTACAAAGAGATGTTCCCTTAAAAATTTGGGGATGGGCCTCTGCAAATGAAAAAGTGCAAATCGTATTTAACGGCAAGAAATACAAAACACATGCTGGTTCAGATGGCAAATGGGCAATGCAATTATTACCCATGAAAGCTGGTGGTCCATATAGCATGCGCATCAGTGGTCGCACTGAAATTTTATTGAAGGATATTTTGATAGGCGACGTGTGGCTTTGCTCCGGGCAATCTAATATGGTACACCAAATGGAACTGCACAGCGTTCGCTATGCAAATGATATTATGCAGGCCAA
This sequence comes from Bacteroidota bacterium, assembly GCA_040004415.1. Lineage (GTDB taxonomy): Bacteria > Bacteroidota > Bacteroidia > Chitinophagales > Chitinophagaceae > JACMLD01. Next base: position 12,193 of record JBDUAY010000062.1, read on the forward strand.
CTACCCTGAAATAAGACAATTCTGGATTCCAACACTTACCAGCTTGCAGGGTCCGCGTATGGATTTACCCGCCGGTTTTTGGAAATCAGCCAACCCGGAAGATGTCAGGCAGTTCTCTGCCGTAGCTTATTTTTTTGCAAAGCAACTATACGATAAATACAAGATACCGATCGGTATCATTAATGCAAGTGTTGGAGGAACGCCTGTTGAGGCATGGACCAGTGAAGAAGGGCTGAAACCATTTCCGGCCATAGTACATACAATAGAAAAAAATAAAGACACCGCGTATGTTAACGAAATAAACCGGCAGGCACTTGCGGCCAATCACCATGAGATGGCACTACGACCGGCCGACAAGGGGTTAACCGGCGCGTTAACATGGTACAATACGGGCTATATTCCAAAAGAATGGAATACCATCAACATACCCGGCTATTGGGAAGACCAGGGTAATAAAGATCTCAATGGAATTGTCTGGTACAGAAAAGAAATTAACCTTCCGGCCACTATGAACGGAGTTGCTGCCACGGTTTTTTTGGGACGGATAGTGGATGCCGATGTGTTCTATATCAACGGGCAGCAAACAGGGGCTACCGGTTACCAGTACCCGCAAAGAAGGTACAAGGTTGCCGCCGGCATTTTGAAAACAGGCAAGAACATTTTTGTTATAAAAGTGACCAATACATCCGGCAAAGGCGGGTTTGTACCCGGTAAACCTTATTGTCTTTTTGCAGGAAATGATACCATCGATCTGAAAGGATACTGGCAGTATAAGGTTGGAGCCGTGTTTTCGCCCCACGGCAATGCCATCGGATCAATTTCGGCGCAAAATCAACCGGCTGCATTGTACAACGCAATGATAGCACCATTGATAAATTATAACATTAAAGGGGTATGCTGGTACCAGGGTGAAACTAATGCCGGTAACCCAACGGCTTATTCATCTTTATTACCAGCATTAATTAGCAACTGGCGATCGCTATGGAACAATGATCATTTGCCCTTCCTTTTTGTGCAGCTTCCTAATTTTATGGACGTAAATTATCATCCATCAGAAAGCCAGTGGGCAGAATTAAGGGAGGCACAATTAAAAGCGCTATCAGTTCCCAATACAGGGATGGCAGTCGCCATTGATTTAGGAGAATGGAATGATATTCATCCAGACAATAAAAAAGATGTGGGGGAACGATTGGCCCTTGTCGCACAGCATGTTGCTTACGGCGAAAACATTGTTTACTCCGGCCCGCTTTACCAGTCTTCAGTTGCTGCAGAAAATAAAATCATTGTTTCTTTCACCAATACAGGAAGCGGTTTAGTTGCACGAAATGGAGAAGCATTGCAGGCGTTTGCCATTGCTGGTGCGGATAAAAAATTTGTATGGGCGAATGCAGTTATTGAAGGAGACAAAGTAGTGGTATCGTCAGATCTGGTTCCCCGGCCATTGTATGTAAGATATGCCTGGGCAGATAACCCGGAAGGAGCGAATTTGTATAATAAAGAAGGTTTACCAGCTTCACCGTTCCAGAATGAAAAGTAATCAGCTTGCCGGGCTTAACAAACTATCTGTATTTTTAATCATGCGAAATGCTGTATACCCCGGGCTATTGTTTCTTGTGCTGGCAATTAGTAGCCTGTCCGCCAGTGCCCAGGGGAAACATACCCTGCCTCACCTGCTTACAACCAATGGTGTAACACAATTATACGTCAACAGCCAACCGTTCCTGATATTGGGTGGTGAACTCGGAAACTCAACAACTTCTGATATTGCCTATATGCGTCCCGTCTGGTCAAAACTTAAGTCGATGCATCTTAATACCGTCCTCGCACCGGTTTACTGGGAATTACTGGAACCGCAAGAGGGAAAATTTGATTATGCCCTGGTGGACAGCATGATTGCAGGTGCAAGGAAACAGGATTTGAAACTGGTACTGTTATGGTTTGGATCATGGAAGAATAGTATGAGTTGTTATGCGCCTGCCTGGATAAAGACAAACCAACAAAAGTTTGAACGCGCTGCAGACAGTAAAGGGAACGGACTGGAAATATTATCTGCTTTCAATAAAAATAATCTGGAGGCAGATATAAAAGCATTCACCGCGCTAATGAAACATATTGCCCGGGTTGACTCCGTATTGAATACCGTTATTATGGTGCAGGTTGAAAATGAAATCGGGATGCTTACGGAAACAAGAGAATATACAGATGCAGCCAATCTTGCCTTTAACAGCAAAGTGCCTGATGCACTAATGAATTACCTGGTGCAGCATAAAAATGAACTGGTGCCCGAATTGTTGAAATTGTGGGGAGAACATGGTTTTATTGGCAATGGTACCTGGAAAGAAGTTTTTGGAAAAGATTTAGCAACAGACGAAATATTCCAGGCATGGTATTACGCGCAATATACCAATGCAGTTGCAGGTGCTGGAAAAAAAGTATATACTATTCCAATGTTTATAAATACAGCACTCAACTATAGAAATGTAAATCCGGGTCAGTATCCCAGTGCGGGCCCTTTGCCGCATTTGATGGATGTGTGGCAGTCAGGTGCTCCACAAATAGATTTCATGTCGCCTGATTTTTATAATCCTTATTTTAAATTGTATTGCGATTTATATAGCCGAAGGAACAATCCTTTTTTTATTCCGGAGATACGTTCAACGCCGGATAATGCCGCGAAAGTTTTCCTCGCATCCGGGCATTATAAATCAATTGGCTTTTCCCCGTTTTCCATTGAATCGGCGGTGTCCACTGATCCACTCGCTAAAAGCTATTTACTGTTGCAGCAACTGGCACCTGTAATTTTACAATCGCAGGCAGCAGGAAAAATAGAAGGCGTATTACTTGATTCAGCTACACAGAAGCAAGAACTAATCATGGGAAAATATAAATTAACGGTGACGCATGAATATAGTTTGGGATGGTCGCCGGAAGCAAAAAAGTCAGGATGGCCGGAAAGCGGTGGATTGATCATTCAAACAGGCGATGATGCATTCATTATAGCAGGAACGGGGATAGTTATTACTTTTGCACCTGAAACAACTGCCAATAAATTCACGGGTATTCTACAGGCGAATGAAGGTGAATACAGTAGTGGAAAATGGAAACCAGGGAGACGAATGAATGGCGATCAGGACCACCAGGGACGCCATATTAGAATTGCTGTAAAGGATTTTAGTATACAACAAGTGAAGTTGTATGGGTACAATTAGATTGTAATGATTGCAATAAATAAAGCCAATGAAATTATTTATCCCGTTCATCCTGCTCGCCATATTTCCTGCTAAAGCGTGGGAGCAGCAAGTCACCGACAGCAGCAAATATCCAAAACTAATTTTATGGACTGCTGACCAGGATCACGATAATATGATGCAGCAATTGGGCATCACGAAATTGCGACCGGGCCCCAGCGGTGACCTGGCGGCGCCCAACCACGCCAATTATGATGAATCCATCGCAAATCCTTACCCGTTGCTGCCGCCGGTGTTAACGCTTAAAAACGGGAAAGCCGTCACAACTGCGGAGCAATGGTGGAAGCTTCGCCGCCCTGAAATTGTACAGGATATGGAGCGTGAAGTATATGGCCGGTTGCCTGAAAAAATACCTGGCGTCACCTGGACTATAAAAATAATTGATCGTGAATTTTTTGGGCGCACACCTGTGATTGCAAAGCAACTCATTGGCCATGTTAACAATGATGCATACCCGTTGATTAATGTTGATATCAGCATGATGCTGGTTGTTCCGGCAAACGTAAAAGGCCCGGTGCCGGTACTAATGATGTTTGGACGGCCTTCTTTTCCTGCACCCGCCCAACCGTCCCCTGAAAACATGGAAAAATTGAATACTGCTTTTAAAGAAATGATGATAAAAAACAACCCGGATGTAAAAGCAATATTTGATCAGTACCCTGCTTATACGCCTGTTGTACGATTACCGGGACCTGATTTTTTTGCACCCCGGCCGGCAGGTGATCCGCCATCAACAGAACAATTACTCGCCGACGGTTGGGGCTATGCGACGATTGACCCAGCCAGTATCCAGGCTGATAATGGTGCCGGGATCACGAAAGGAATTATAGGATTGGTAAATAAAGGACAACCGCGTAAACCGGATGACTGGGGTGCGCTGCGGGCATGGGCCTGGGGTGCGGCACGCGGGCTTGATTATTTGGCGACGGACTCATCAGTAGATGCAAAGAATATCGGGATAGAAGGCGTATCGCGTTATGGAAAAGCGGCACTGGTGACGCTGGCTTTTGAACAACGTTTTTCCATGGGATTGATCGGCTCCTCCGGGAAGGGCGGCACTACATTGCACCGGCGCAATTGGGGTGAAGCAGTAGAAAGTTTAACGGGCGGAGAGTATTACTGGATGGCCGGCAATTATATGAAGTATGGCGCGTCAGAAGGGAAAACAGGAAATCAAAACGCGGGCGACCTTCCGGTTGATTCCCACCAACTCATAGCCCTTTGCGCACCAAGGTTGTGTTTCGTCAGCTATGGCATTCCGGAAAAAGGAGATGCGAAGTGGCTGGATCACCAGGGTAGCTATATGGCAACCATCGCTGCAGGATCGGTCTATAAATTATTGGGGGCAAAAGATCTGGGCGTCTCGAATGACTATCAAAAGGAAAAGATGCCGCCGGTAAATACAGACATGCTGAATGGACAACTTGCATGGCGGCAGCATGACGGGGGCCATACAGATGCACCCAACATGAAATACTTTATCCGCTGGGCCGACAAATGGATGAACCGAAAATAAAAAAAACAGCTTATCGCTTTACTAACTTGAAGGCCATTCGTTTAAACAATCTTATGGTAAAAAAGCGTCTAAAGCGTGGGTCGGTTTACCATCATTGCCCCAGGCGCTAAGTGTGTAATGGCTCCAGGAGGCGGCGCCTTCTGGTTCCCAGTACAACACCCCCAGGCCCTTGCGTCCAGGAACAATTTTTACCTTATTGATTACAGCTCTTAGCATGTCGCAGGTGTTTTGTATTTTCGTATCCTCACCTCCAACTTCTACCACCATTACTTCTTTTCCATACCTGGCTGCTATGTCATTTAAGTTATTTCCCAAATCATCTATTGACAAAGTGTAGTCAGGCTTTCCGGTTAACCAGTACGGATAATAAGAAAGGCCAATCACATCATACTTTGCGTGATGAACAGTTGCGCTATCAAACCATTTCCTGAACCGCGCGTTATTGTTACCCTGGTCAACATGTAAAATTACTTTTGTTGCCGGGCTTACTTTTTTAACTGCCGCATATCCTTTATTGATCAGTTGCGACAGGCTATCCCAATGGCCGGTACTTCCTTCCGGATAAATCATTCCACCCGCCGTCTCATTACCCACCTGCACCCATTCGGGCGTAATACCATTGTCTTTCAAAACGGTCATAACATCCAGGGTATAATCAAATACATCTTGTAGTAGTTGCGGAAACGGGTGTCCTTCCCAGGCTTTTGGCTTTTTTTGTTTACCAGGATCGGCCCAGCTGTCGCTGTAATGAAAATCAATCATAACACGCATACCAAACTGTTGCGCTCTTTTAGCCATGGCAACGGTCTCGGCTTTGCTGCAATGACCACTGGCTTTATTATCTGATGGGTTGACCCAGGTTCGCAACCGGACGGTATTGATTCCATGATCCTTCAGTATGCGCATGCAATCCTGTTGCTGACCGCTATCGTTGTAAAATTTAAACCCGGTGGCTTCCATTTGCGGCAACCAGCTGATGTCGGCTCCCCGCGCAAAAAAACCAATAGGTTTTTTCGCGCCAGTTGAAGATTTCTCCTGCGCAAAAGTAATGTGCAATACAAGCATGAACAATAGGGTGATTGCACCGTCTTTCATATCATGTAAATTAAATA
>JBDUAY010000063.1:0-18057 GCA_040004415.1 Bacteroidota bacterium
CCCAAAATAATAAGAATGGCCGTGCCTATAAATTCGCCCAGGAAAGGATGCATAATCGTTGATTTTAGTTATTGGTTTGAAACGGGAATATAGTGTATAGAAATTTTTTTGAACGCAGCTATTTGATCTCGTATCCATTTCTCGTCTTTGTTTAGCAGCCTGGCCATTAATGCGGCCACCAACGGGGCAGCTTCTGCAGCAGCTTTGGCATCCAGTAATAAAGCTCTTGTCCGCCTGGCCAATGCATCGTCAACGGTCATACACATTTCTTCCTGAACGGCCCATGCAATAGCAGCTTTTGTATATGGCAGACGTTCATGTATTTTTTCATTTAATGACGGATCCTTTACCGCCAGTGCTTCAATAGCTGACTGATCGGTTCCATAATAATAATTGTCGTTGTTGTAATCTGACGTTGGTTGCGCACCGTGTATCGGTAAAGAAGCTGTTATGCACTCTTTTGTTGAAAGCATATTATTGATGGCAGCAATATTAATAACATCTTCGGCCATCTTGCGATATGTGGTCCATTTGCCTCCCAGTATATTTATCAAACCGGATGGTGCAATGGTAATTACATGATCCCTTGATAATTCAGCTGTCTTTTTACTATCAGCTTTTACCAATGGGCGCAGACCGGCATAAATACTTCTTACGTCCTGCATAGACGGATCTTTGGTAAGATACCGCCCGATATGATGAATGATAAAATCCAATTCTGCTTCTTGTGCAACAGGCTCTTCGTTTATTTTTTTTACCGGTGTATCGGTTGTTCCTACAATAACTTTTTTATGCCATGGCACGGCAAATAATACCCGGCCATCATCTGTATGCGGTATCATTATAGCGCTGTTGCCTGGCAGAAATTCTGCATCCAGTACAATATGTATTCCCTGGCTGGGTGCAATTGTTTTTGTTTTAGCCGCATCGTCCATATGTTGCACGGCATCACTGAATACACCCGTGGCATTAATTACCGCTTTGCATTTTACTTCATATTCTTTTCCGCTAAACTGATCTTTTACCTGTACACCGGTTATTTTATTATCGACTTTTATAAAACCTTTTACACCGCAATAATTTATTAAGCAGGCGCCTTGTTCTGCTGCTGTCTGTGCCATATTAATAGCCAGCCTTGCATCGTCAAACTGTCCGTCATGATACAAAACGCCACCGCGCAAATCCGTAGGATCCAGGGTAGGAGCGCGTTCCAGCACTTCTTCCTTATTTAGCCATTCAGAAGGGCCAAGTCCAAGATTGCCACTCATCCAATCATATACTTTTAGCCCTACACCATAATAAGGCCCTTCCCACCATTTATAATTTGGAACAATAAACGATTGATTTTTTACAAGATGTGGTGCATTCTGTTTTAAAGTGCCGCGTTCTTTTAATGCATCCATCACTAACTTAATATTGCCCTGTTGTAAATAACGGACGCCGCCGTGCACCAATTTAGTAGAACGGGAGGAAGTGCCTTTTGCAAAATCGATCTGCTCAAAAAGTACTGTACTATATCCGCGCGAAGCCGCATCAATAGCGGCACCCAGCCCTGTAGCGCCGCCGCCAATAATACAAATATCCCATTCGCCCGAATGAGATTGCATTTGATCTATCATCTTTTGACGATTCATACTTGCTTGTGTTTTAAGTCCCGGATATTCGTCGTCAGCCGTGAGACCCGGTCCGGAAAATATAATAATTTAGTGATGTATTCTTATGCACGACTGACCTCTCACACTTTCACGTTGCATCGTCCGCCCATGCAATACTTGCTTTAACAGCACGTTGCCAGCCCTTCATCAGTTCAGTTGTTTTTTTACTTTCCATTGCTGGCGTAAAGGTTTTATCAGCTTTCCATTGCTTTTTCACTTCTTCAATATTATTCCAGTAACCAACGGCCAGGCCAGCAAGGTATGCAGCGCCCAACGCAGTTGTTTCGTACACTTTTGGGCGTACCACACCAACCTGTAAAATATCGCTTTGAAACTGCATCAGTAAATTATTAATAGTGGCACCGCCATCAACCCGTAATTCTTTTATGCTGATGCCTGAATCCGATTCCATTGCTTTTAATACGTCTGTTGTTTGATAACAAATGCTTTCCAATGCAGCCCTGGCAATATGTTCTTTGGTTGTGCCCCGTGTAATGCCAAACATGCTGCCGCGCGCATATTGGTTCCAGTGAGGTGCACCAAGGCCCGCGAAGGCCGGCACAAGATATACGCCCCCTGTGTCTGTAACCTGTGTTGCAAGTGATTCTATTTCTGCTGCCGAACGTATCATTTGAAGTCCATCCCGTAACCATTGTACAACGGCGCCTGCAATAAAAATACTTCCTTCGAGCGCATACGACGTTTTATTATTTATTTTCCATGCAACAGTTGTAAGCAAATTATTGCTGGAGCTGACTGCTTTTTCTCCCGTATTCATCAGCATAAAACAGCCGGTGCCGTAGGTGTTTTTTACCATTCCGGGCACCGTACACATTTGGCCGAATAACGCCGACTGCTGATCGCCGGCAATGCCAGCAATCGGAATATCGCCGTGTTCAGTAATACCATATTTTTCACTGGATTGTTTTACCTCCGGGAGTATGTTACGTGGTATATCAAATACCTTTAATAATTCATCATCCCACTGGCAGGTATGAATATTTAACAGCATTGTTCTTGATGCGTTCGATACATCTGTGATATGCAGCTTGCCACCCGATAATTTCCATACGAGCCAGCTATCTACCGTACCAAATGCGAGCTCCCCTTTATTGGCTTTTTTCCTTGCGCCGGGTACATTATCCAGTATCCATTTCAACTTCGTTGCTGAGAAATATGCATCGATGATCAATCCTGTTTTTTGCTGAATCGTGTCAGCCATTCCCTTTGCTTTCAGCTCATCGCAAAAAGCAGCCGTGCGCCTGTCCTGCCAAACAATGGCATTATAAACCGGCTTACCAGTCGCCCTTTCCCAGACAATAGTTGTCTCACGCTGATTGGTGATGCCGATGGCAGCAATTTGTTTTGTCGTAATATTTTGCTTGGCGATTACTTCCGCCATTACACTAAACTGCGAGCTCCAGATTTGTTCTGCATCATGTTCTACCCAGGCAGGTTGCGGATAGATTTGCGTGAATTCTTTTTGCGCGGTTGTGATGGGTTCGCCATTATGATTAAATAATATGGCCCTTGAGCTGGTTGTGCCCTGATCTAACGCCAGGATGTAAGATGTATTCATAAGCAATCATTGATATTTAGGGAAAGTAAGATAGGGAAAAAGAAAGGAATTGAGATTGAGGAATCCTACATCTTTTAGTTAACCAGTTTTTTTCTTTCGCGAATTCAATTCTTGCTTTTTCAGTTCCGGAGAAACCTCCTGTTTATAGCCCGTAAATTTATATTAGAACCGGCTCAGGGGTCCCGGATATACCCCCGGGATTGCGGAGCTGATTCCCAAGAACCCGCAGAACAACAAACAACCCCGGTTGGATTGCGGAGGGCTGAACCATTTGTATTAATTACTCAAAACATACATTGCTTAACTAAATGACATTGAACCAGGAATTTGAATTTCGGCGATTCCGGTAATACTTTAATCTTCGTGAGCAATCAGACTCAGTATTTAAAATACGGGTTCTGAAGCAACACGTTGTATTTTCATTAACTTCAAATGTATTGTATGACTAAAAGCTGATTTTATAAAATATCCCTTCACTATACTTTTATTCAGTGTTTTTTGTGCGTCGTTAACGAAGCCTGGTGATCCCATACCCCGCATCAGGCAGGCACTTACAAGATATTACCAGCATTACCCGCAGGAAAAAGTATATCTGCAGTGCGACAAACAATCCTATTCTGCAGGAGAAACGATATGGTTCAGCGGCTATGTTACCTATCAAAACAAACCTTCGTTTATCAGTCATATTTTATACGCTGAACTATTCAATGAGACGGGTTTAATTATTGACCGCGCTGTACTGTGTGTGGAGAGCGGACATGTTTCCGGTGATTTTAACCTGCCTGGTAAATTACCTGCCGGCAATTACTATATCCGTTCCTATACAGCCTGGATGCTAAATTTCACGACTGACTTATTTTTTTATCAAAAGATAGCGGTTATTGATGGCAGTGAGTCTGAAATTAAAAAGCAAATCTCCGGACATGCTGATTTTATGGTTCAATTTTTTCCGGAAAGTGGAAACCTCGTTAGCCGGCTTACCAGCCTGGTGGCCTTCAAAGCCATTGATACAAACGGATTGCCGGTGAATATATCAGGGAAGGTATTTAATAACCTGGGGGATACGGTCGCGTTAATAAGAACTGTTCATGATGGTATGGGTAGTTTTCTTATTCACTGCATGCCACAGGGTGTTTATACGGCAATTGTAACGGCCAACGGCATCACCAAAAGAATTCTTTTACCCGGCATGCAAACAAGTGGCGTGGTTTTGCATACGGAATCGCGAAATAATGGGGTATCAGACAGCGTATTTTTTCATATTTCCAGGAGCGGAATAAATAAAGAAAAATTTGGAAACCTTATCTTATGTGCGCAAATGGAAAATCATTTTTCAGTCACGAAAATCCATTTTAATGAATCCGTATTTAACGATCCGCTGGATACGATCTTAACAGCACCCTACCCGTTGTTATTGAATGGTTTCGGTGCAGGTGTGCTGCATCTTTCAGTATTAGATGAAACGGGAAATGTACTGGCGAACAGACTGGTGTTTTTGTACAACAGGATAAATGATTCTTTGCAATTGCAACCATCTACAGAGAGTGTCGCAAATGGAAAAAAAGGTTTTACAATTTCTCTGCCACCTGATTATAAGGGAACGCTTGCTGTTTCCGTAACTGATGCAGACAAAAGACCTGACACCGGTAACCATTCAGCAATTTTGACGGGAATTTTTCTTTCTTCATCTGTGACTTCAATTGTATATACGCCGGAATGGTATTTAAATGATATACATCCGGAGACGGTTCGTGCGCTTGATGTATTATTGGTTACCTGCAAAGCTCCCGGAGGTGATTTGCAAAAAATATTGAATGATGAGGATGCACCAATAAAATATTTGCCGGAAAAATCTATTATACTCAAAGGGCGCGCTTTTGAAATGAATGGTTCAGAGAGAAAGCCTTTAAGTAATGGTTCACTTTTTTTTATTTTAAAAGCAGCTAACGATTCTCTTACGTTACCATTAAACGTGCTTACCGATGCAGCAGGATTTTTTACTGTGCCTGATTTACAATTTCACGATACTGCCAATATTTATGTTCAAACCGGCGTGAAAGTGGATGGACGCACCAGTACTAATATAGCAATAGAATTTTATAAAGATATCATTGATTCTATATCGCGCACAAGCTTTGTTGTTGCACCTGCCGTCCTCAATAGACGGTTCAATAATAATAATGCCGACAGCCCGGCCGCGATAGCAACAATAAATGATCAGCACGGGATGTTAAAGAATGTTACTATAATAGCAAAAGGTAAAACACACCTCGATAGTATGCTGGCTAAATACGCAACTGGCATATTCGCAAACCCGGGCGCGTGGGCCCAAACATTGGATCTTACAAATGATCCGATTACGTTAAATTCAGACCAGGATGTGCTGGCCTGGCTGAATGGAAAAGTAGCAGGACTGATCTACGCGTATAGTCGTGGGAAACCCCTTATTTACTGGAGGTATTCAAATATTATAGCAGGATTATCCTGGGAGGATCAAATTAAACTGAACTCGCCATCTTTTTTCTTAAACGAAGCTTTACTAAATGCGGGTCCGGAAGGATACGACGGCGCTGTGCAATTGCTTTCAGGCATTAGAATGGCAGATGTGGCTTTAATAAGAATATTTAAGCCTGGTACGATGCAAAACGTTCCTGATAATGGCCCGCACGGAAGCATTGCAATTTACCTTAAGAATGGAACAGAAATGGACAAACCTGTTACTAAAATTAATTTTGAAAAATCCACAAAATTGGGATACAAAATCAGTCAGCGGTTTGTCAATTTAAATAATGGTTCCAAAGGCAATAGTACGTTGTACTGGAACCCGGCCCTCGATGTTGATCCGGTTATTCATACGGCATCATTTAGTTTTTATATCAATGGTACTAAGCATTTTAAAATTGTAGCAGAAGGATTAGATGAAAATGGCAAGGTGGTAACATTAACCCGCGTGGTTCAATAATTTAAGTAGCAGATACCCACAAGCAGGAGATATTATTCGTGTTATGAAGAAGTTGTTTTTAATGATACCGGCAAATCTTTTTTATATAGTTGTTATAGCCCAGGCCGCTGTTTCAGGTAAAGTTGTTGAAGCCAACACATTGAGGCCTGTTGCTGCAGCAAGTGTGTTTGTAAACAATTCTTCTGCAGGAACTTCTACCGGTAACAATGGAACTTTTATTTTAACAAAATTGCCAGGTACTGTATTTACGCTGGTTGTTTCATGTATTGGATATGAAACTTTTATAAAGGAGTTTCAGGCTGATAAAAACGGCGCCAATATTTTGATTGAGCTCAAACACAAAAATGCAGAATTAGACGCAGTCATTGTTACTCCGGAGGAGAAAAATGGATGGATAAACTGGGGTGATTTGTTTATGGAAAACTTTATTGGAACATCTTCCTATGCCAGGGGTTGCAGAATAAAAAACCCAGAAGTTTTACAGTTCAGGCGAAAAGATAAAGACAACATTTTAACAGTATCTGCCAGTGAGCCATTAACGATTGAAAACAAATTGTTGGGATACACCATTAGATATGACTTAAAAGAATTTGTGTATTATTTCTCCACCAATACGGTACGTTATTCTGGGTACGCCTTGTTTGAAGACATGGCTTCCGGTGATAATAAAATGGTGGTAAAGTACGGTCAAAACAGGATGAAAGTGTATGCTGTATCGCTGATGCATTTTATCAGGAGCCTTTACAATGAAACTACAGAAGCGGAAGGTTTCCGGATCATACGAAAATTGGGTAATAGCGTGGTTGAGATCAAAAAGAAAGAATCAGACGCGGTTCAGCTGTATAGTGGAATCGAAAAGTATGATACTGTTTATGAAATCAGTAATACAGACACGCAAATAAGAATTATCCCCCTGGAGAATGCTGCCACACATAAGGACGATTTCAGTATTTCTGACAAATCTTCAATGAGAAGCATTATACATCCTGATAATGAAAACATGGTATTGAATTTTACGGATACATTGCAGGTTATTTATACAAAAGTGACTGCACCTTACGAGTATATGAAATATGCAACAGGCAGCCGCACCGGTAATATTATCGTATCGGAAATATCGCTGGATCAGCAGCGGCAAATTAATATTAGGCCGAATGGAAGTTTTCAGCCTGCCCATCTTGTAATGAATGGATTCTGGGGATGGTGGGAAAAAATTTCTATTATGCTGCCGTTTGATTACCAGCCATTCTAGAAATTTATCTCGAAAATCATTTGGAGGAACCAATTTTTTCTTTTTACTTTGTTTTTCAAAGTGCTTTTTATATGGACAATCAGGCAGAAAGTCTCGCAGCTATACAAGACATAAAACGCATTATGGAGCGAAGCAGCCGCTTTATAAGTTTAAGTGGTTGGAGTGGGATTGCAGCGGGTATTTGTGCTTTGGGTGGTGCATTTGCAGCAACGCATTATATAAGCCGGTACCAGCAAAGTATCATACAAATAAACTTACTTGAATGGTCGCTGCTGTTTATTGCGGCAGCAACTTTTGCAGCAGCATTTGTCTCAGCATTTGTTTTTACATACACACGCAGCAGGAAAGAAGGCGTTCCTGTTTGGGGAAATACGGCACAAAGATTAATATTTAATACTTCTGTACCATTGGGCGCTGGCGCATTTGTGATTTACCGTATGCTGCAATTGGGCGAGTATGGTTTGATTGCGCCCTGCAGCCTGATTTTTTACGGCCTGGCGTTGGTTAACGGAAGCAAATACACGCTGGGGGAAGTAAAATACCTTGGTTATTTCCAGGTAATGCTGGGCATTGTAAATTTATGGATGCCGGGTAAAGGACTTTATTTTTGGGCCCTGGGATTTGGAATACTTCATATAATTTACGGCATAGTAATGTGGTGGAAATATGAGCGGCAATGAAAGCAAAATAAAGTGCCGCGAAAAAGGATCAATAATTTATAATTACTAATATGCTGTTTGAAACAGGCAGGACATGAAGAATCCGATTGAACATCTGAATAAAGTTTTTGACAGCCGTATCCGCCTGGGTATCATGAGTGGCTTAATGGTGAATGCCTCGATAAACTTTAATGAATTAAAAGAACTGATAGCAGTAACAGATGGTAACCTGGCATCTCACTTAAAAACACTTGAAGAAAATGGTTTTATTAAGGTTCAAAAAGGATTTGTTGGGCGAAAAACCAACACAACTTATTCAGTCACAAAAGCTGGTGAAAAAGCATTTAAACAGCACCTGGATGCGCTGGAACAAATGATTAAATCTATCAGTTAATTTTTTTTGTATGTACACTTTGAATTTCAAAGCACTTTTAATTAAGTTGGTTTTCGTCCTTTTTATCAGGGCCATGGGTATTTATTTGTTGATGACACTTCCGGCCCTTGCTGCACTCCCGGTGATGTATGTAATGTCTGCCGCCTACGCAATAAGTTTTGGCTGGATAGCAGGTTTTCTTTTCCTGCTGCTATTTTATTTATTGCAAAAGGCGAACAGAGGTATACACATTAAGCAGATCTGTTTGTATGCAGCAATTGCCGTATCGGTGCTGGTTGCATTTCAAATGATGGAAATAACAAAGCAGCAATACAATATATGGCAATCGGGTATTTGCTTATTATTTCCTGCCGCTGCAGTTGTTTCCGGATGGATAAGCACTGCAGTATCCCCGAAGAAGATTAATGCTTTGCTCAACTATTCTAATGCCAAAAACAACCAACACTATTAATATAAATCCAGCGCCCTAAACGCTTAAATCAGAACGGTATGAACAACAACAAAGTCTCCATCTTACTTATTACTGCAGGTGCATTTCTTTTTAACAGTATTTTCTGGAGTGAACAACTCGCGGTAAACGCAGTGCTGTTCGACGCATTTATTATCAGCAGCATATTTTATTTGTATGATAATGCAAGAAAGAACAACACAGTAAAATATTTATTGCTGGCACATATTATTTGTCTGTGTACGGTCATTGTTTTTAATTCTTTCCTGAGTAAAATAGCTTTCTCCATTACACTGTTATTGTTAATTGCTTTTGCAGAATATGCGCACCGTTCAGTTTGGTTTGCCAGTGGTTCCCTGCTCGTTGCCTTTACTCATTTTACGGGTGGCTTTTTTCGGTTAATAAATAGCAGTGAAAAAAAACAAAAAGGAAGGAATAATATTATCAAATATATCCGCTTTGCCATTTTTCCTTTACTCATTGCCGTCTGTTTTTTCATTATTTACAATTGTGCCAATACAATATTTGCCAGTATAACCGGTAATATTGGTGCGAAGGCAGCCCGGTTTTTTAATGCTTTCTTTAATATGTTTTCTTTTGAAAGAATACTGTTTTTATTATTTGGATTTTATGTGGTAGGTGCATTATTGCTTCGCTCAAAATATACAAGTTTTGAAAAGAGTGAAACTACCGCCACAGATAATCTGCAACGCATCCGTAAAAAAAGAATGGATATCAATAATAACTTGTTGTACGATCTAACGGTTGGTGTAATGGGTAAATTAGCGAAAGGAGCACTTGCGCTGAAGAATGAATTCAAAACTGGTCTTATCAGCCTGGCTTTGCTTAATCTTTTATTGCTGATTATAAATCTTATTGATATTAATTCTCTCTGGATTCATTTCACATACACCCCCGCCGTAGATCTCTTTACCATGATTCATGAGGGAACAGACTTGCTAATCTTCTCCATTGTTTTAGCGATGCTGGTATTGCTTATATTTTTTCGTGGTAACCTTAATTTCTATAAAGAAAATAAATGGCTGAAAGCGGGCGCCTGCCTGTGGCTGCTGCAAAATGCGGTATTGGTTTTTTCTGTTTTGCTGCGCGATTACTACTACATCAGGGAATTCGGACTGGCCTACAAACGTATCGGTGTTTTATTCTTCCTGCTGCTGGTGCTGGCTGGCCTGGCCACCGTCTTTTTCAAGGTGCAATATGCAAAAACAACTTATTATCTATTAAGGATAAATGCATGGTGTGGTGTGGTATTGCTGGTAATTGGATCGGCAATTCAGTGGGATGTGTTCATTGTGAAGTATAATATAGCCCACCGTCATACAGCGCCGCTTAATCTGCCTTATCTTCTTACGCTGTCCGATAAGGTATTACCGGTACTGAATGAAGACCTGGCTATTTTAAAAGAACGGGAGAAGGAATTGAATAAACAACATATAAACCTGGAAAGATGTACTGATTGTATTGAATCGGTTTTAGCAGGAAGAAGAAAAAAGTATTTGGCAGAACAACAGCAATATTCATGGCTTTCGTGGAATTACACCGATGCAACAGAGAAAGAATATTTTCTTAAAAAACCGCCGCAACTGGCGATCGAAAAATAAAACAAGTTCGCCAAACAATTAATGCCATCACCCCAAAATTATACAACTTTGGAAAACGAACAATTTGTAAATAATGAAGCACCTCACTCATCCTTGTTAGCGATGCTTATATGGTCTCTTACCAGTATAACATTGGGAACGGGTTGGTTTTTCTACAGTGTTTTATTTGAAGACAATGGCGATGTATGGGCGGGTGTTCCGGTCACCATCGCTGCTGCTGTATTGAGCCTGCCGGTCTTACTGGTGCTTTGTATCGTCATTCCATTTATCAAAAATTTATCACGTTCAACAGTAAATAAAATAAAACGGCTCATGCTTTCATGCTTTACATGCACATTGCCGTATTCGCTGTTGATAGGCATTTTCCCTGTGGGCAAGTACAGCTATCCGTTGTATGTATTAGCTGTATCAGGCATTTTATTTGCCTGCAGTATTGTTGCCATGCTGATAACCAGCCGGATTATTAAACAAATATTTGTTGCTGAACCAGCATATACATTTTCGGTGGAACCAGTAAATTACGTAATGGATAATGACCAGGTACTGGTAGTTTCAAAAGAATAAATATGCGCTAAACAAAATATACCCAAGCCCGTCTCAATGGAGACTTGTAAATAATAGCCCTTCTTTTTCCAGGGAAGGGCAGAGGCGGGCTACAAAAAACACAGTTATGCAAACACGAAAATTTTCACTACGCAGAAGGGCAAAGAGTTTTCACTTTGCTTTTCATGGATTGTTCCAGTTTTTCAACACCCAACACAACGCCATTATACATGCTGCAGCAACGGGTGTTGTAATCGTACTATCATTGCTGATAAAGCTGCCACTTACAAAATTTCTCTTTGTTATTATGGCTATCGGCCTGGTATGGGTCGCAGAATTATTCAATACAGCCATTGAGCAATTGTGTGATATGGTCTGTCCGCAACAACACCCCCAAATAAAATTTATTAAAGACGTATCTGCTGCTGCAGTATTGATTACCGCCATAATGGCGATAATAACTGCCTGCATCATTTTTATACCTGCATTATTATGACAAAAAATAATTTATTAGCATTTAGTTGGATTCGTATTCACCTCCTGAAATCAGAAATACAGCGCCTGTTGCTTACCTCGGTTGGATTTAGTTTTCTACTTTTACTGGCAAGAGCGGTCTATACCGGCAGGCTTACCTTTGTGTTCCTTGTATGGAACCTGTTCCTTGCCTTCGTACCCTTTTTTTTATCTTACACATTAACACTCCGGGCTGCATGGCTCAAAAACAAATGGAAGTTTGCTGCAGCATTAACCGTTTGGCTGCTATTTGTTCCCAATTCGTTTTACATGCTCACAGATCTCTTTCATTTGTACGACAGCTTCGCCGTACCGCGTTGGTATGATCTGCTGCTCATTCTTTCTTTTGCCTGGAACGCATCCGTAATGGGCATTTTGTCGGTGCGGCATATTGAAAAAATAATTGAAACAAAATGGATTTACCGGTTCGATTGGTTATTCGTTTATCCGGTTATGTTACTAAACGCATTGGGTATTTATATTGGCCGTTATCTGCGATTAAATAGCTGGGATGTTGTTAGCAGTCCGTTTGCATTGTTGTTTGATATGGCGCATATGCTGATCCATCCTGTATATTTTAAAAGTGCATGGGCCATGATAATATGCTTTTCGTTTTTTCTCAGTATCCTGTATATGACGCTCAAAAAAATGAGTAAGGCCACCCTTTAATTTATCGAAAGGTTACACATTTTCATCGCCACATTTTTTGGCAGGGGAGATTTTTGCACCAACCCAACTAAGTTCCCGTGTTAAAATAAATTAAAAATAAAAATTATCCTTATGCAAACATCACAACAATGGATTGATTACTTCAGAAAAAATCTGCAAAACAAAAGAATTGATTGGTCGGTGGCGCCAAAACTGTCAGAGAAAGAAAGGAAAAATATTGTACAGGGAATCCAGGCATGGCAGTTAGGAGAAACATCTGACGGCGCGCATCTACTGGCTGCATCAAAAAAGTATGCAGGTAAAACCGGCGACAACTATTATTGCGAAGCAGTTGAGTTGTTCATTAAAGAAGAACAGAAGCATGGTAATAACCTGGGCCATTATCTTGATTTGATTGGTGAGAAAAGAATCACGCACAATTGGGGCGATACACTGTTTAGAAAAATCAGGTATTTCAATACCAGCATGGAACTCTGGACAATTACCGTAATAATAGTGGAGAGTACTGCACAGATTTTTTATCAATCTTTAAAAGATGCTACCGGCTGTATTTTATTGAAACAGGTTTGTACTGATATATTAATTGATGAAGCGGCGCATATTAATTTTCAGTTGCAAAGGCTGGTGATCATTTTTTCTGTCAAACCTGTTCTGCAAAAAATCATTTGCTTTCAGTTATACAGGATCTTTTATTTCTCAGTAATACTGGTGGTGTGGGCGGCTCACCATAAACTTTTTAAAGCAGGTAACAATAACATTTTTAAATACCTGGGTAAGATGAATCTTAAATTTAAAAAGACGATACAGAAATTACAAACCGATAAAAGTTTCAACAATACACAATCGAAAAATATAATAACCATTAGCCATCCAGTGTAAAGAAAAATCCCCGCCATATTATTTGGCGGGGATTTTTTATAAGGTTTTTTTTATTTAGAAATCGATGCCCATACCAAAATACCAGATGGGTTTTCCGCCAAAGAAACGATCCATTGGCCAGCCTGCATCTAATTTTAAAAAGTATCCAAGTAAAGTGCTGCGTGCACCAAAACCATAGCCCCCAACAAAAGGACCGATGCCACCAGCCTTAATATTTACAGTAACAGGATTGTTTGGATTGCTGCCGTCTGAATAAACAACTTGTGGACGGGAAATTCCTCCGTAAGCACCGTTCCAGGCAGATCCTAAATCAATAAATTGGGTTAGCTGAAAATTACGCAGGAATGCATTGTTGATGGGTTTATTAAAGAATGTAGTGAATACCGGTAAACGAAATTCACTATTAATTACAAGGTTGTTGTTTCCATTGGCAACATTCTGATTAAAGCCGCGCATATTAACAGCCAGTGTTTGATACGCGTAATCCGGATCCTGCGGTGTATTGCCAGAATTTGCCTTCGGGAAAAGCCAGCCATCAGCACCGCCTAAATAGTACAGGGTCTTTTGCGGCCCCCAGCTAACATCGCCGCCAACCCTTGCTGCCCATATAAAGTTGCGGTAAATAGGATAATAATAGCGAAAATCGAAACCAAAATTAAAATTACCGCTACCCTGCGTAGTATCTTTTTTAAGATTCGTATTTATATCAACATACACTTTATACCGCATGCCTTTATAAATATTGATAACGGGTGTGATCGTATTATCATATACGTATTCAAGATGCGTAAGCAGGTAAGATTGCTTTCTGTCTGGTTGTTGCAAAGAGAAATCATCTTCGCCACGGATTACATATTTATCTGTACGTACAGCCGCCGATAAACGAATGCTTTTCAATTTATCAAACGGATATTTTACAATACCCTGGTAAAGATTGGTGTATAACTTGGCACCATAACTGCCAATAGAACCGGTTTGTGTTTCGCGGTAATACACGGCAGAATAATCAAGTCTTTTTTTCAGGTAATCAAAGCGCGCAAGCCATTCGCCACCCCCATCAAACAAAGAATTATTGCCAGCGATAAATGGGGTAACCGTAGGATTGGAATTCGTAAAAGCAGTACCCGATCCAACGGTATTAATTAGCGGTAAGCGGAAAGCACCTGTGAACCGTAAATCTTCCATAATGTCGAATACACTTGCTTTCAACAAACCATCAAAACCACCCGTACCATTCAGAACAACGGGCAGGCTGCCGGTATAAGGCTGGTAGCGGTTTACCAATACATCGTTATTAAAACCTGCAGACACGTTATCTCCAAAAAATTTCAATTTATAATCATAATGTTTTGCTTTACGCAAGACCGATGGTGGCCCGATAGCGTCTGTATTTGCGGCTGCTGCCCTGGCTGCCGCGGATGTATCCTTTTTCTCGTTTTCAAATTCATTTTCAAAAGCATCTTTCTTTTTTGTGGTATCTGCCGATGCTTTGTTTTTTGCATCGCGGGCACTGGATATACGACTTGCCTCTACTGTTTTTCTTCTGAAATCAGTTGGAAGCGGATTGATATTTCTTTTCCTGAGACTATTGTCATCCACTTTTAATTTATACATAAATACCAAATCGCCTTCCTGCCTGACTTCACTTACAAGCCCATTGTCGCCTGCAATTTTCGTTTCTTTTAAACTGCTTTGGTAGTTAGTGAGCGGAAACACATAAGAAGAATCTTTGGTAAGTGAAAACGAAAAAACAGAATCAGGTTCGCTCTTTTTATTGGCTTTCAATACAGAATCCAGCTCCTGGCTATCCGGGTTGTGTAAAATTTCATCGCCAATTTTATATACGGTGTCAATACCCGCCCGTTGTGTTGTAAAAAAACCTGCCCAGCGGTTGCCAATACCATTTTCATCACTCACAAAGGTGAAATGTGCAGAGTTATACTGCATCGGGTAACGGGCGTTGCCATATTTAAGGCGGGTTAGCTGTGATATCTGTTTAAAGTCACTCTTGTTCCAGTTATCAATCAGGAAAACATTATAGTGATTGTCTGAGGGCAGGATAGTATCGCCGGTTATTGCGGCAGCATTAGGTCGGTTGGAAGCGTAAATGATACCCGTTTTGCCGGGAAAAGCTACAAAAGTTGCATCCAGGTCATCATAGACGTCATTGGTTATCTGCTCAAGGGTTTGCTTATCTATTTTATATGTAAAAATGTCTGACTGACCATTTTTCACCGCACTGAAAAGCAGTGTATTCTTGTCAAGCATGTATTTCATATCCTGTACCTGGTCAAATTCAGGTATGTCTTGTTTTATAGGCTTATACTTTTTTAACAGGTCATATACAAACAGCTTTACTTTTCCTTCTGAATTATATAGCACCGCCAGGTTAGTACCTTTACCATCCCATGCCATCAGCGGATAATTGGGATTGGTTTCACTTTCTTCAAAAAGCTCCCCGGTTTTCAGCAATACTTTACGGTTGATAAAATTTTCATACAGCACCACAGAATAGCGCCCTTTTTTATACTCAGAAATAGCATAGGTCTGGCTTCGCGGCGCAGGGTTGGGGGAGTAATGGAAAAATTTTTTATGAATATTTACTTCTTCGGTATTCTGTACAGAACCTTTTGGCTGATTGCGCCTGCCACGGATGTCTTTATCGTACCGGTCTCCTTCATATGCCATGAAGTCTTTTAGTACCTCTTTAAACTTCTTTTTAGCGATGCGGTTTGAAGCACTGTTGAGATTGCGGTACACCCTTGCCAGGTAAAGAAAATAGGTAACATTTTCTTTTTTATATTTTTCGGCCACATAATACCAGAACGCATGACCTGCCAGTAACGGCTTCGTAAAAGCAAATTGGTAAAAATTTTTATACTCACCGGAAAGCATGGCGGATTTTAACTGATCATCCAGGTTGGTACTCCAGTTTTCAGCTGCATAATCCACATAGCCATCCGTAAGCCATTTTGGTAAATCTAACAGGGCCTGGTTGGCTGCAAACTCACCCAGATCATCCCCAAATAAAATATTGTCAAGTAAAATTTTTGCAAGCCCGCTGCGCACCTGCCTGCGCAGGTTGGCATGGTCACCATCATAATATACCAGCATTTTATTGTTCACCAGTTTGGTGGTACCGCCGGAAGTTTGCCAGTCGAGCCCCAAGCCAATATTGGATTGCTGCATTTCATCATAACTATTATATACTACAATGTTTGCACGGCGTTGCAGGCCATACTCAACAAAGCTTTCAATGTCGGGCAATTCTTTTTCTGCCACCTGGGCAACATATTTCGCCAGCGGCTCGCCGTTCTGTGAATAATATGAATTGAAGTTGTCTGTTTGGTAGTACGCCCATTTAAATTTTTTGTATTGAACCCTGTTTTTACCAAACTCAGTTGTACCTAATTGTGCAAAAATTAAACTATATAAAAAGAGGCCAGATGTAAGCAATGTTATTTTCTTCATACTAAAAAATTGCTGTGTCAAACTATTCTTCTGAAATTGCATACCGGATATTTAGTAATTAAAATTATGCTATTTGGTTGAAACGGGTACATGGGCAATATCTCAAAAAGGCCGTCTTTTAAAGTCTCTGCCCGGCACCTTGAAAAAAAAAGGTAAAGTAAAATAGAACGTTATATTTAATATATACGTTAAATAGCTAAAAAAGGTTAAAAAGGGAACGGAATATGTTTACAATTATGTCTTTTATTTTCAGCCCGATTGCAGAGAATACCTATGTACTGCATAACGAAACAGGTGATTGTATCATCATCGATCCCGGTTGTTATTTTGGTAACGAACGCCGGGAGCTATTTGATTATATATCTGAAAACGGGCTGACCCCCAAATATTTGTTAAATACGCACTGTCACCTGGACCATGTATTCGGCAATAAGTTTATTCATGAAACCTGGCAACTTGAGCTTTACCTCCATGCCAATGAACAATTAATGTTGGAAAATGCGCCAATAGCTGGTTTGCAGTGGGGGATGCCATTTGATAATTACAAAGGATCCCTTCATTTCTTACGTGAAGCCGACATCATCAGGTTGGGTACGGATGAGTTAAAAGTTATATATGCCCCTGGCCATAGCCCCGGTCATATTTGCTTTTATTGCCAGAAACAGCATTTTATTATCGGAGGTGATGTGCTGTTTAAACAGAGTGTTGGGCGCACCGATTTGCCGGGCGGTGATTTTGATACACTGATGAACAGCATCCGTATGCAGCTGTTTGTTCTGCCCGCTGAAACAATTGTTCATCCCGGCCACGGAGAATCCACCACCATTGGCTTTGAGATGGCCAACAATCCATATTTAAAAAATGAATGATTTTCTGGTGCAACGCTGTTCAAAAATATTTTGTCAGGAAAAGTAAAAGACCATGCGAATCATTCTTTTAGCATGCTGTTCATTTTTATTACTGCCGGCGTGCAGGTATAATTCGTGTTGTGAAATGCCGCTGACAGAAATGGTTCGTACGCAAACACAATGTGCCGATGCCTGGGGGTATGGAAAAGATAACAACGAAACCATTGCAATATTGTCAGCGTATTTATCGCACAGGCAAATTATTCCATCTAAAATTCAATTGCAGCAGACGGGGGAAGAAGTAACCTGTAATGCCTGTACCTGTTCACGCGGTTTTGTATTTCATGTATGGGTGGAAAATAAATATGTAAGCATACTTGCAGCCCAAAACTTTACTGCTAAATAACAATATTTTTATTTTCTTACTGGTACACGTTCTCAATATCGCTGGGCATTTATTAATTTCAGGTATTGCCTGTCAGTGTATGTATTTGCCAATAAACGGTAGCTTTTGAAATTCTTTTCTTTCTATTTTGAGGATAAAAAGCACGAACAGTGTTAAA
>JBDUAY010000408.1:0-5336 GCA_040004415.1 Bacteroidota bacterium
TGGCTTTTTTTCTTTCATTTTTACATTTCCATATTTTTTCATCATTTACCCCATTAGGCCCGTTATTCAATACCTTCTTTTTCTTCAACCAAATAATAATTTCTGTTGGGTGAACCTCTTGAAATCATTTCCCCTATAAAACCAGAAAGAAATAATTGAGAACCTATGATCATGGCCGTTAGTACAATATAAAAAGGCGGCCGGTTGCTTAATCCAATTTCAGGGTGCATCAGTCTTGAAACAACCAGGTAAACAAATACAAGAAAACCAATTCCAAAACAAATAGAGCCCCACCGCCCGAAAAAATGCATTGGTCGTTTTCCGTATTTACCAACAAACATAATGGAAGCCAAATCCAGTGGCCCATTGATGAAACGGCTCAAGCCAAATTTGGTCGTTCCATATTTCCTGGCACGGTGTTCTACTACTTTCTCACCAATTTTTTTAAAGCCCGACCATTTTGCCAACACGGGTATATAGCGGTGCATGTCACCATATACTTCTATACTCTTAACTACATTTTTACGGTATGCTTTAAGACCGCAATTAAAATCATGTAGTTTAATACCAGACAATTTCCTTGTCATGCCATTATAAAATTTTGATGGGATATTTTTTGTAAACGTATTATCGTGCCGAACTTTTTTCCAACCGCTAACCAGGTCGTATTTATCTTGCAGTATCATTCTTCGCAGCTCCGGAATTTCATCGGGCGAATCTTGCATGTCGGCGTCCATCGTTATTACAACATCGCCTTTGGCGGCCCTGAAGCCTTCGTTAAGGCCGGCGGATTTACCGTAATTACGCTGAAACTTAATACCTTTTATATTTGGATTGAAAGATCGTAATTGTTGAATTATTTCCCACGAATTATCCCTGCTGCCATCGTCCACAAAAATAATTTCATAACTATAGTTCTGTTCATTCATGACGCGTTCTATCCATGCCGTCAACTCCGGCAAAGATTCGGCTTCATCAATAAGTGGTATTACAATCGAAAGATCCATCAGGGTTGTTCTTTTATACTATTGAAATTACTGATTCTTTTTTGTTATGGCAGCGCCGGCGAGCGAACCCAGCAGGCCTGGTATCAATGACACAAACATGGAAAGTGATACATAAATAATCCACCTGTTTTTTGCTGCATTTGCTGCCTGTTGTTTTGCCTCTTCATGCAATGCGTTTCCCTGTTGTTCAATTGCCTTAACAGCTGCGTCCATTTCTGCTGCTGTGGGCATTGGATATATAAACTTAAAAACAATAAAAGTATAGAGGGCCATTAAAAAAGCAACCACCGCTGTTGTTCTGAACCCATGAGAAAATACTTCACCAAATGAAAGGCCGCCACCAGATTGTTTGCTGTACAGGATGCATGCCGCCAATATACCCGCAAATGTTATTATAAGCCGCAGCATATACCGTATGCCATCAGG
This sequence comes from Bacteroidota bacterium, assembly GCA_040004415.1. GTDB lineage: Bacteria > Bacteroidota > Bacteroidia > Chitinophagales > Chitinophagaceae > JACMLD01. The sequence goes on from JBDUAY010000408.1 coordinate 1,434, forward strand.
AACCGGGTTGTATACGGATTGCAAAACAATATCAACAATAATTAACACGGCTACAATGATAACGCCCTTGGTTATGCGCGAAGTAATTTTTTTTTCCATTTTATTAACTGTTCAATACCGCCTTGTCTCCGTTAATAATGCCGGCTACTTTACCGGTGAACGTTCTGCCAATAAATGGCGAATTAAATGATCTTGATTTCACCTGGTCCCTGGTAAACTCAAATGTAGTTTCCGGTTGAAAAAGTGTAAGATTTGCCCTTGTATTTTCTTTTATGGCCGGCAGTTCGACTCCAAAAATACTGCGTGGGTTAATGCTCAGTAGTTCGATCCACCTGTCTGCACTTACTTCCGGCAAAACGGTTCTTAATACACTATAGCATGTTTGTAATCCGATCATTCCATTTTTTGCATATTCAAACTCGCAGATCTTATTGTCCCAGTCCTGCGGAATATGATGCGTCCCAATACAATCCACCGTTCCGTCAGCTACGGATTTGCGCAGTGCCAGCATGTCTTCACGCGTGCGCAGTGGCGGATTTACTTTAAGATTTGTATCGTACGTGTATAAATCTTCATCACAAAAAACCAGGTGGTACGGGGTAACGGAACAGGTGATTTGTATGCCCGTATCTTTTGCGCGTCTGATATATTCTAGGGATTTGGCAGAACTGATACCGGTAAAATGGAGTTTTGAATCTGCATAGCGGGCCAGTTTAATATCCCTGGCTACCATCAACTCTTCAGCCATGGCTGGTTTACCCGGCAAACCGAGGCGTGTTGAAACCAATCCTTCGTTTATTAAACCGTGTGGCGCAATTGTTTTGTCATCCGGTATCTGAATAATAATGCCGTTAAACGATTTAATATATTGCAGTGCTTTAAGTAGAATGCCGGCAGCCTGTATCGGGTTTAGTCCGTCGCTGAAAGCAATGGCCCCACTGTTATTCATGTCATACATCTCTGCCAGCTCTTTACCGTCGGCATTACGGGTAACCGCACCCAACGGAATGATTTGAACCGGGAGTGATTTTGATTGCTGAACAATGTATTCTACCTGCGATTTTGCATCCAGTACCGGCTTCGTGTTCGGTATTGCAAAAACAGTGGTGAAACCACCTGCAGCTGCTGCGGCGGCACCTGTTTGAAGGGTCTCTTTAAACTCGTAGCCGGGATCGCAAAAATGTGCAAAGACATCCATCCAGCCGGGAGAAACCGACAATTTATCAAGGGCGATTACCTGATCGGACGTCTCTTCGATATTATCAGCGACAGACTTAATAATTCCGTCAACAATAAAAATATCTTTGCGGGAATGATGGTGCAGCGAATGCGGATCTGTGATGTAAACCTTTTTTAGTAGAAACCTCATTGTAAGTGAATTGCGCGAAGATAATGGTTGTTTTTGAATTTCTGAATTTGAAAGAATCACCTACATTTGCAACCCCGGAAGGCAGGTTTATTCACCATTTTTGGCCTGTCTTTTTTATACTGATTTTCGGGACGTAGCGCAGCCCGGTAGCGCACTAGCATGGGGTGCTAGGGGTCGCAAGTTCGAATCTTGTCGTCCCGACTTTAAGGTGACTAACGGTTACCAATAGCCCGTAAACTATCCAGTGTTTACGGGCTTTTTCATTTTTTCCATATCAAATTATTGCAAAAAAAAGCATATTTCGCGTGAACAGTGAGGTTAACAGGTAGTAAAAAACCGGTGAACAAAAATCTGTTCGTAAATTCGACTTATGTATTTGCATGTCACAATATTATACTATCTAAATTAGTTTAATTTGACATGTTTTGGTGCATTTTTAAGTGTTTGCAGGGAACGAAAAGAGGGGCTTTTTTTTATCACTTTAAAATGATTGAAAAAATGAAAAGGAAAAACACATTTGGCGTACACTTCATTTTACGCCATGAAAGGAGCCGCGACGGTAAATCACCTGTTTACGCCAGGATATCAGTAAATGGCGCCCGTGCTGAGATTACAGTAAAGGCTTTTGTAGAACCTGGGGACTGGAGTGACAGCCGTGGCGCAGCAAGGCCAAGGAATGAATCTCTCAAGGCATTGAACAATTACCTGGAAGATGTGCGCGGACAAATATTTACCCACTATAGGGATTTAAAAATGGACGAGGCCGTGCTAACGCCGGAGGCCATTAAAAATGCTTATTTAGGCGTTGCCGCAGCCGAAAACAAGCAAACCCTGCTATGGCTGGTTAAGGAGCACAATACCATGATGGCAACGGTTTTAAAACATGGCAGTCTTAAGAACTACTATACTACAGAGCGATATGTTCAAAAATACTTGCAGTCAAAATATCCATCTGGTGATATTTATCTCAAAGATCTGCGCTATGTGTTTATCACCGGTTTTGAACATTATATCCGAACCAATGCATTGAAGGAAAATGACCCCTGTACTAATAACGGCACCATGAAGCATTTGGAAAGACTGCGTAAGATTGTAACATGGGCAGTAAAGAATGAATGGCTGGAGAACGATCCCTTCACTAATTTCAAACTTCAGTTTAAAAGGACAGAAAGAGAATTTCTGACAGAACAGGAGTTGAATCAGCTGGCTACAACAAAAATGCAGGAAGGTTTATTGGACAGGGTGCAAAAAATGTTTTTATTCGGCTGCTTTACCGGCCTTTCATTCATAGACCTGGTGTCTTTGCAACCGCACCAAATCGTTAAAAATAAAGATGGCATTCAATGGATCAGTACTACCAGGGCCAAAACAGCTACCGCGGTAAACATTCCTTTACTTCAACCTGCACTTAACATTCTTAATTCGTTTGACGGCGACATGTCTGCAACCATACACGGAACTGTTTTTCCAAAAATTACCAACCAGGAAATGAACCGGGGTTTAAAGATCGTCGCCGGACTTTGTTCGATACGAAAAACGCTGACCTTTCATATGGCCAGGCATACATTTGCCACTACAGTAACACTAATGAACGGAGTGCCCATCGAATCCATCAGCAAGATGCTTGGACATACCAAGATTACCACCACCATGATTTACGCACGGGTATCGCAAACCAAGGTTGGTATGGATATGTTGTTGTTGCAAAACAAGCTGGACGAAAGGAATAGCATCTCTTAATTTTTCTTTGGACAGCAGGATGCCCAGCAAATTTTTGCCTTTTTGACACCGGCATGATTGAACGATTATTGTTCGACAAAAAATAAAATGAACTTCCGTACTGGAAGTGGCTAGATGTCCGTTTGTTAAACAAACGAAATTTTTGACACAGCTCCGGAGTCGCTGTGTTTGGACGATTGACCGATACGACTGACAGTACTGCATTTTTAATATCCCGGTCTTGCTGTCCAGGGAAAAGATATGGCCCAGGGTTTGCCAGCATTTCCGGTTGTCAGCAGCAGCTTGTACATTTTCAAATTTTGATTACTTTTATACAAATGTTCAACGATGATACAAGAAAAAAATTGGAAAATATCGTTAACGGATTTGTCATTAAAGAACAGGGAGATTCTTGCACGACAATCAGAAACCTCCTATGCACAAGCTTTAGCACAAGTAGAACGGTTAAAAAAGACTTCGAAGGTCAGTCAGGAAATTAAGAAAAACAGGTAGCTTATTTCAATGTCGGATTGGGTAAATAGAGTTAAATAAAATGTAGTACTTTTAAGATATGGACATAAGACAACTTATTACCATAGACAAAGAAATCTTAAGCGGGCAACCTGTATTTTTTGGTACACGGGTACCTGTTGCATCACTTATTGACCATCTGGAAGCCGGAGTCGCTTTGGATGAATTCCTTGACGATTTCCCAACCGTTACCCGTGACCAGGCAATAAGCCTCCTTGAAGCAGCCAATAAAATGCTAACATCGGAAAATATTGAGCAACTATATGCGGCTGTTGCTTGACGAA
>JBDUAY010000064.1:0-18044 GCA_040004415.1 Bacteroidota bacterium
TTATGAAAAATCTGTTGCCAGTAAATAATTAAGGAGAAGATGTCAGAAGGTTGCTAGTGGACGGAAGGAATGTTTCAAAAGGGTGACATACAACACCATGCTTTTTATTCGAATCAGTTTCTGCAAAACAAATAGAAGGTGAACAGGTAAGCCGCCCCGTACAATGTTCATTTATTCAATGTCACGAAAAGGTCCACCCACCCGAGTCTTTATCAATGAATTACCAGGTAACACGCACATCCCCCAAAATTCCGGCTTTCAGCAGGGGTTTGTCTTTTAAGCGAAAAGGCGCATTCGTCCACGTGATACGTTGTTTGTCGGGAAGCAAATTATCACCAATCAAACGATTGGCCCAAGTATTGGCCACCGCTATTTCTAATGTATTGATGCCTGGTTTTATAGCAGTAGTAATATTCACACGATAGGGCGGCGTCCAAAGCGTCCCGCAATCTTTGCCGTTTATTTTTATTGTAGCGATGTTTTCAACTTGCGCAACAGATAAAAATATATTTTGAACAGTTGCCGTTTCTTTCCATTCGAAAGATTTTGTGTACAACGCAGAGCCACTGTAATATTTAATTTTATTATCTGCGGCATTGCTCCAGCTTGTTAAAGAATCAAAAACAACCGGCGAAACAAGACCTCCATAAGCGCTATCAAATTTCACTTTCCAATTATTATTTAATGTAATTGCGTGAGTTGATATTTTTTCTTGTGCCGCTTGCTCCCGGTTTGTCTTATTTCTGAAAACTACAAATACGGATGCGCTGGCATCTAGTTTAAGTTTCATATAGGTGCGACTGTTTTCCGTATGCCAGTTGCCCGCGTTTACTATTTCTCCTGTTACAGCATTCCACCATTCAGGTTGTCTTCCAATGGCGCGAAAAGAAACATTTACTTCCTGCAAACTATCTTTTTGATTGGCGAGAAAATAAATATCCTCGTTTGCTGACTGACGATGCGTCCATGCAATGGTATTTGTTTGATTAATGATCTCCACATCCTTCTCCAATCCCAATGCTGCAAAGGAAGAAGACATAAAAGGAATATTAATAAGTTTTCCTTTACCAGCTTGCTTTTCTGCAACAAGCTGCTCCATGACAGATTTAATTTCTTCATCATTTTGCTGCAATCCAATGGCACGGTTGTATTCCGTACTCATTAATACAGTGGCGCCATCTTTTATTAATTGCTGTATTTTTTTAGCCACTGCAACAGACATATATCCTGTATTCGGTTCCATCGCGTGTTTGTACGGTATTACCAGCACAGCATAATTTGCTCCACCAGGCAATTCAATCCTGCCATTTTTTACCGTTGCCAGGCGTAGCAATGCATCCGGGTTAAATGAATCATACGCATAACCGTTCAATGGATCTACCCAATGTTCCGGGTCAGCTATGTTTGCAGAATTCGTGACTCCATCCGGCTTCTGGCGCATGGGTGTTCCTTCATTCTTTAAACGTTTAATTTCTGCCGCAACTTTCTCTTTTCCAAAAATTCCCGGTAATGTATTTATTAATCTATCCGGCAATAAAGATCTGCGTGGAGCTTCCTCTCCGGTAAATACTGCAATATCAACAACCGGTTTCCCTGTTTGCAATAATGATTGACAGCGTTGCAAATAACTTATCCAGGCTTTTCCTTGTTTCCACCATGTCTGATCACGTTGAAAATAAACACCAATGCCATCTAATGTCATACCCGGTTTACGATCCATCCATGGATTGTGTACAAATACATGCAGCACCATTTTATTAATCCCAAATGCAAAATTTCTATCGCCGGTTATCTTTAAATTACCGGGGTGTTCACCCCAGTTCATTCTTACCGATGTAAATGCTTCTGCCTGTATCAATTGTTTGCCATAAATATGTCCGCCACTAATGGCATCCAGCATGTCGTTGGGTTTATCATGTGTTGGACTGTTCAGCCAAAATTCTCCCATGGGTATATCAGCATTTTTATAATGCAGCATCCCATCGCTCAGCATTGTTGGTGCTACTGATTCAGCAGTGAAAAGGCAGTGCTTTTGATGCGCTAATGTTTTTAATGCAGCATAAAAATTATCAGCAACAAGTTCTGAAATAGTTTCACGTATATCATGTAAAAATTTTTCAGATACAGCGGCACTTTCTACTGGCACACCCGTCATGGTCAACAGATAAGGCGTCAAATCATAGCCCCTCCGTCTTTTAAATTCATCCTGAAAAACATGGCTCCAATTCTGACTACCGCATTCCCAACTGTCTGCATGAAATATTTTCAGCACCTGCTGTGCAAGATCTTTATCAGTCTTTTCAAACGCCTTTCCAAACCAATTATCAAATTGAAGTTTAATTGCAACCGGATCAAACTTATCACATTCCAAACCTTTACCAGCGCCGCCTGTTGCATTTGTGTGGCCATTAGAAGTATGGCCAATTCTTACAATTACCCAATTGCCTGCGGGAGCCGTCCAGTGAAGTTTTCCATCAATGTCCATTTTGCCGGTGAGATTGACAATGCTTTTTAACGGTACAGCGTCTGTATCGGTTACCTGTTGTGCAGTTGTATTGATGGCGATTCTCCACACGCTGCCATTTTTTGCTTCATATTGATTGATCACCGGCTCATCATCCAGATAGATACCCGATACCCTTAATGTTGGTTTCCACTTAGCAGCGTCCAAATCTTCTGATCCTGGCTCTGTGCCTTCTTTATCATAAACAAAGCGAAAATACCTGGCCGTTGTAGCAGGAATTGTATATGTATAGTCTTCATCAGTATCCTGCCAGCCGCTGCGGGCTGGTGTTAAGCGTATAATAGTTTTAAAATGCATACCATCATTACAGGCCTGCACAATCAGTCTTTGGGCCTGGTAATTATTACCGCCGGTACGGATATGAACCGAACGACAAGTAAATAAATTTGGGTACCGGTATTGTATCCAGCATACAGTGTCGCTTTTAAAACTTTCTTTATTGTCTGTGTCAAAACAAAGAAAAGTTGCTTTGGCACCGTTACTCGTTGTTACCGTTGGCACTTGCACAGTATCGCTGAAAGCCTGTTTGCTACGGGCCGGGTAAGCAAACACAGCAATATCTTTATAATATCCTTTAATCGTTTCCGGCTGCTCAAGTGTTGGCTCTTTTTTGGTACCACCTGCAACATAATCTTTTGTCCAGACAATTTTCTGCATAGACATTTCCGGTTTTATCCACGGGCCACCTGCCAGTGCAAATCCATCACTAACATGCATGGCCAACTGCAAATGAAGTCGTTTTGCTTCCTGCATGGAAAAATTTACCATAGCCCACCATTCAGGTGTTAATTGCCGCACTACCGGTTGAAACGGAACAGCAGCTGATGTATCCTTTATTGGCATGAGATAGGCGCCACCGATACCAGCTTGTTGCATAGCTTCTAAATCTGCAGTGATTCCTTCTTTGGAGACAGCACCCTGCATCCAGTACCAGAACACCCATGGCTTTGCCGAAGCCGGTGGGTTTTTAAAATCTTTTTCCAGTTTCAACGCGGAATTATTCTGTCCGCACAGTGAGATGGCGGATAAAAAAAAAGGAAAAAATATAATGTATCGTATAATAAACAACCTCGTCTTCATATGGCTTAAACCGCTATTTATTTGCAGCAAACTGCAATTTACTTACTCCCTTGTCAACAGAGGTAGCTACTGCAATACCACGCTGATCTTTTTTATTGACCGCACAGTAAAAATGATACACTACCCCCTTGTATTTTAATACAAAACTTTTGTGTGCATATTTTTCATCGTAAGGCGTGGACGCCTTAATCAGATCATCGCCGTTCCAGTCTGTCCAGTGTATTAAATCATAACTGCAGGCAAAACGGTTGAACGCATCTTTTCTGCCTTCCCAGAAAGCGCCAAAATAAAACATTACCCACAGATTATTTATTTTTTGTATCACCGCATCGCCGGTAATGCCAATTGTATGATGCATAACGGGATCTTCGCCCAACCTTTTCCAGTTTACCATATCATTGGACACGGCCATGCCGATCCGCTCAAACCAGCGCCACCTGGGCGTATTGTGACTGCTATCTCCATTGGCGTTGTAGTACATAACAAAAGGATAGCCCGTTGTTTTTTGCTTATCCCATATCACCGTGCTTTTAAATAATTTTTTATTTTCCCACCAGCGAACATCATTATCTGCGGAAGATAAGACAGGCTTGTTCATCCGGCTCCATTCATGTGCTGTTGACGGATCGGCACTGGTACTTCCAATACCAATGGCCAACGATCCGGATTCATATCCTTTATCACGGCCGCCGATATAAGACATCCAATATTTATTGTTATACGCCTGCCATTGATAGCTACCACCCCATTCATAATCCTGCAAGGCAATATAACCGGCTTTCTGATTGCTGTCCCATTGCGTACTGTCGGAGAACGACATTAATTTTCCCAGCGTTTTCCAATGCAGCAGATTATCGCTTTTCGCCAGCCATGTTTCGTATCCCCGGCCATTAAAAAGAATATACACCATGTACCAGTTATCGTTTTTTCTGAATACAGTAGGACAATCTATTTTTTGTGAATCATTGCCAGGCACCAATACAAGCCCGTACTTGAATGGTGTTTTAATTTCATTGTATATTTTTTGCATTTCCTGCTGCAGCACATCCTTTTGTGCAAACAGGAAACAGGACACAAACAATGTTGCCAAAAGTAAATTACGTTTGATGTCTGGAATATTTCTGATGTATAATGTGATCATGTCTGATGCCTTTTATCCGATACTATTTCTTTTTTTTGTTACCAGCTTTTGTTCCTTGATTGGGCGAAGGTTGCGACGCTCCGTTCATCTTTATATCATGGTGGATCGTTGTACAAACAGCGGCATGGTTCCCTTCAGAGCTGTTAAAAAATCGTGCCTGGCTCCTTCAAATTCCAAACAACAAATTTTAATTCCTCATCAGTGGCATCCAAACCGTCATGTCTGATTTGCCACGATTTGCCCACGCATAATAAGGTATCAATTTGATGCTGATCGGTTTCACCGGCGTGCTTATTTCTTTGTATAAAGTATTTTTCCAGTCTGTATGCTGAACCAACTTCGCTTCTCCCTTTAGCACCATTATATTTCCACCATCAACCTTCACCGGAGATGGCAGCAATTTTATACTTGCCCCAATTGCAACGTCAAATACATTTTGATTTGGAAGATCCGGAGATTCAAGGCAATAAACGATTGGGCCACGCTTTACGGCCACCTGGTTACGGGTCTCTTCTACCAACGGGTTTGATTCTAATAAAACAGCAGGCATATCAAGCATTAACACTATTTTGTCACCTGAACGCCATTTTCTTTTAATACTCAGATATCCATTTATAACAGGACTATTAAATATTTGCGCACCATTTATTTTAAAAGATGAGCGCTTACACCAACCTGGTAGCCGAAGATAAATATTGAATTCCTTTGCAGCTGCTTTTTCTATTTTTATAGTAATCTTTCCATCCCAAGGATAATTAGTTTGCTGCTCCAGCTTTATGATTGAACCATCTTTCAGTTTTGCCGACAATTTATTACCGCCGTACAGATGTACAAATAAACCGTCAGCAGCAAGACTATACATGTAATTATTAACTTCTGCAATGGTGCGCACAGCATTGGGCGGACAACAATTTGATAATTGAATATAAGATTGCCTGCCGCCTTCCCACCGTAAATGATATGGATATTTTGCAGAAGCGGCCAAAGGATTTGTATAAAAATATTTTGTCCCTTCCATGCTAATGCCACTCAACACGCTATTATATAATTCCAGTTCTACAATGTCTGCATATTTCGCATTGCCTGTAACCAGCAGCATACGCCAGTTCCATAATAGATTACCGATATTAGCACAGGTTTCATTGTGTGCACTAAAATTGGGCAACTGAAAATCTTTGCCATATGCCTGGTGAATTTCTTGTACGGTGTCCGGGTTATAAGAAACGCCATCTGCCGAAACGCCATCGTATAAAGACCCACAACCTCCCGTTACATACATTTTATGATTTACTACATTATCCCACATTTTATTAAGCGTAATAAGCAAAGTCGTATCACCTGTTTCAGCATACAAATCTGCCGCACCGGCAAACAAATAATTGGCACGCACTGCATGACCAACAACTTTATCCATTTCCCGGAACGGTTCCCGATCGCTATTATCATCCGTTCCTTCTACGGTTCCGCGTATATCTATTAATTTTTTTACCAGGTCAAGATATTTTTTTTCACCGGTAGCCCGGTATAGTTCTGTAATACCCATATAATGCGATGGACAAATAGCATTGCGGGCTTGTTCAGGCGTGGCTTTATTGTAAAATTCAATCAAAAAAGCAGCAGCTTTCTTTGCAATATTTAAGAGTGATAACTTTCCTGTCGCACGATAATGAATACAGGCCGCTGTCATTAAATGACCGAAATTGTACGCTTCAAAACTCAGTTTATCATCAAACATTTTTGTATTACCATTTTTATTTTGTTCGATGATTGATTTGGTATAAATATATCCATCTGGTTTTTGCACTTTAGCTATTACAGCAATGGCCTCATCCATTTGCGCATCCAGCCTGGAATCTTTTGTAATGGCATACATCGCAGCCATCGCTTCCAGTGTTTTATAAAAATCACCGTCATGAAAAGACGGCCCCCTGAAATTACCGGTATCCAGTCCGGCTGCTATCCTGAAATTTTCAAACGAAAAACAAATGTCTTTGCTCGTGTATGTGTTCCATAAATGCGGCAACATAGAATCACGGCAAATAGCAAACCGTTCTGCCCAGAATCCTTTTGTCCATTGAACATCGTTCAATCCGACACCCGATAATTTTGCATATTTGCTTTGAGAGGTATTGACAAGACTATTCTGGGCCGATGAAAGTATCGCCAGCCAAATCAGTATACATAAGAAAATAATTTTTTTCATTCTGCCGCTATTTTTTTCACGCAAAGAGGCAAAGAAAAAAGATGACACAAAAAATGTAATCTTTCATTTTACCTGAACTTTTCAGAAGTGCCATCACATACTTTGCTTCTCTGCGTCTTTGCATCATATTTTACACCGACTTGTAATTAATTACATATCCAACACCCGGCTGAATACTTATTTCATATATATTTTCACCAACAGCTTTAAATATTACATCTTTTCCAGATGGATTTGTTTTGCTTTTTATTTTCAATATCCCGGTACCGGCAGGACTCTTAATTTTTATTTGCGATGTGCTGCAATACAGTTCAATATTACCTGCAGGTGTGGGCACTTTTCCCTGCATCCATTGCAGGCCGCCAAGATTGGGTTCAACACTATAATTTGCATAACCGGGCGCGGTTGGCTTTACACCCAAATAATATTTGCCCAGCAAGTACAACGGACTGGCGCCCCAGGCATGACATAAACTTTTACCAAAATCACGGCCGTACATAGCGTAATGGGCTGCTCCTTTTTGGGTTGGATCATACACTTCCCAAAAAGAAGTAGCACCCAGCTGTAGCATTCCACCCCAATAGTCTTTCATTTCTTTTAACACATAGGATTGTTCACCCATGGCACACAATGCCTCCAGTTCATAAAAGCGCATATAGGGTGTTGTTATCTTTTGAATACTATCATTCAGCAACACTGATTTTTTAACAGCCTTTTTTTGCGTTTCTGAAAAATAATCAAAGAAGATGGAAAACATATTTGCATAGCGCGTAACGTTATCAGTTTGTTTGCCATCAACAACACTGTGTACCAGCGCCTGCTTGCTTTCATTCCAATACATACTGAATAGTTTCTTTTTAAGGTCTGCAGATAACTGGCTGTATTTGGCAGAACCATTATTGTCATTAGAAATACCGGCGCACAAAGCCATTGTTTCCAGGCTGCGGCAAAAAAGCAATTGTTCAAAACTAATTTCTCCTTTTTTACTTAATCCATCTGCCCAATCAATAAAAAGCCAGTCGCCCGGCATGCCTTCCATTAAGCCATCCCTATTTCTTCTTGCTAAACAAAATTCCATGAGGCTTTGCATGCGTGGATAATTCTGCTGCAGAAAAGATTTATCACCGCTGTATAAATAATAATCGTAGATGCTCATAAACCAATAAAAGGTGTAATCCATAATAGTGTTAACATGAGATGTAACCGGATCTTTACCACGCAATGCATAGATGGTACGCTTTACCGTTTCATTATCATTCATCAAATAATAATTCATGAGATAACTCTGGTAAGCATCTCCACTCCATACCCAACGATCGCGCTTAATTCCATCTATAAAGAATTCGCGCGTACTTAAATGCAAAGTGTATTTAGCTGTTTCATAGATTTTATTAATCGTTTCATCAGAACAGGTAAAACTGCCTTTGTCTGGCAGGTCTGCATATTCATATAGCATAGAAACGGAGTCCACATTTATACCAGCGTCGTACTGAATATTTACATAGCGAAAAGCTTTTGATAATGCCAGCGTAGTATCTTTTTTATCGTTCAAATCAATGTCAAGCCTTTGAAGCGTTTCACAATGTTCAATTGATAACGCTTCCTCCTTTGATTCTCCAAAATAAACAGACAGTTTACCATTGCCTTTTACACCGTGCAGACGCAGAAATCCAAATGTTTCTTTACCAAAATCTGCCAGTAAAGAATTATTTCCTTTTATAACGGATGCTGCATTCATTTTAATTACCGGTAATTTAAACGCAGAAGGCAATTGAGCAGGAGAATTAAAATTCCAGCATCCTGCTTTCATCCAGCCGCTGGTGGAAGGGTCAGAGGCCCTGCCCGTTTCATCCACCCAAACTTTATCTTCAAACGTAACCAACCAGGAAGAATCTGAAACAATGTTTTTTCCCTGCACAAAAAGCGCGGGTACATGTGCATCGTTATATACTTTTATATTTATAGAATGTTTTCCGGCTGGTACGGTGATTTTTGCTGGACTGCCCTCAAAAGCTTTTCCGTCAAGCTTGACGCTATATTGCCCTTCAGTGTTAATGCTTATTTCTTCTGATTGCGATAAATTAAATGCTTTGCTAAATTCTACCAAATCAAAATGATTGTCCATTTTCCAAAATACAGGATAGAAAGTGGCGCGCTCTGTACGGCGGTTCTGCATCTGATTGCTCAGTGATATTTCAAAATCGCCGGGATACCAAATCCAGGTCGCCTGTTGCGCGGCCAGGGAAAACCACAGAGACAAAGTGACACAGAGTAACAAAAGGTATTTCGTATGCGAGTTTCTCATATTAAATATGTGCGCTAGCATATTGGAGCGGGTTGCTGAGTAATGTTCCAATCGTACAAGCGTGCGACGCAAGAAAAGCTTGATAGCATTACAACCGCCCGGCCCCAAAATATTTTTATTACTCATTTTACAAAATTAAAATCCATTAAAGAAAATATACAGGCCGAATATAGTGAGTCCCAGTAACGCAAACAATATTTTTACGCGGCGCGATGTAACCGGAATATCTGCTACCAATATGTTCTGCACATTCGTTATAGGAAATTTATCAGTCAGAGAAATAATGATGGCTGTAATAAACAGCGCCACGAAAATATAAAACGATAACAGTAAATAATGTGGCCAGAAATGATATTTGTCGGGCGTTAATATCCATAAATACAAGACCCCGGTACCCAAACTGAAAGCGGAACCGTAGGAAAGAATAGCATTGACAGCTTTTTTGGTGGTGCGTTTCCAAAAAACCGATAATAAAAATACAACTGACAGCGATGGCGCAATAAAACCCAATACCGATTGAAAAATGTCGAAAAGATTTAATCCTTTTATATTATCGATGGCCAATGCTGCCAGCACGGCAAATATGCAACCCGCCGCCACCGTTATTCTACCTACTTTAATAATTTGCTGATTGCTGGCAGCAGGATTAATTTTCTTAACATATAAATCAGTTGTAAAAACTGTACTCAATGCATTTAATGATGAACCGATCGTTGCCACCAATACCGCAATTAAAACAACAATGACCAGCCCATTCATACCTGGCGGAAAAAGATTAGTGACCATGGTCATGTATGCTTCGTTTGGATCTTTCAATCCCGGAAATAAAATAAAACATAGAATACCGGGCACAATAAATAATGGCAACGCCAATACTTTTAACCATCCAATAAAGTTTACACCCAGCTGACCCTGCTCCAAATTTTTTGCACCTAAAACAGATTGCACCATTGCCTGGTCTGTACAAAAAAAAGCGACTGCTGCAACAGGGTAACCCAGCAACATTGCGGGCCAGGGATATTTTGCGTCGCTTGCAGGATGAATTAAATTCCAGTAGCCAGCCGGTACTTTATGAAACATCCCGCTGATGCCGCCTACTTTTTGTAATCCTAAAAACGACAATGTCAAGGATACTAAAATCAATAAAATCATCTGGAATACATTCACGCGCGCGATGGCCTTTAATCCACCAGCAAATGTAAAGATGCCTGCAAACAGTACCAGCACAATAACAGATTGCCACATGGGTATTCCGGTAATTTGTCTTACCAAAAATCCACCGGCAAATAAGCCCAGCGACAACCACGAGATCAATATTTTGATCAATGCATACCAGGCCAAAATATTTTGGGTGCTATCGCCGTAACGCTTCCCCATAAATTCCGGCATAGTGCTAACTTTGGAAGCAATATATCGTGGTGCAAATACCATGGCCAGCAATAACAAAAAAACGAAAGCGTACCATTCAAAATTGCCTGCAACAATACCTGTAGTGTAACCAATACTGGCAAATGCAAGCAGAGATGAAGGACCGACATTCGTACCCCACATGTTAAATCCGATATTGTACCAGTTCAATGAATTGCCTGCAAGAAAAAGATTGCCTTCTTTTTTCTTTTTATTGAAACTCGCCCTGTAACCGATAACCAGCAGCACCAGCATATACACTGCAACAATAATAAAATCAATTGGCTGAAGCTTATCGTAAATTTTATTCATCGCGTTTTGTTCAATCAAGGTGCAGATCGTATTCCTTCAAAATACTTTTTACTTTAACAGGCATACCGGTCTGTAAACTTTTATCCATGGCCTGCAAAAGTGCAACGGTGCCAATGCCTTCGTTCAGATCAGGATAAGCAATAAAATTTTGTTCGATGGAATCAACGAAATATTCCAGGTAATTTTGATATTCACCTGCATGATGACTCTGACCTTCAAACCTGAAGTAATGTTTTAATTTGGCATCTCCCCAGGTATAAATTTTTTCTTCGCCGGTATTGGTTGTAACCGCATACCGCAACTCATGATAGTCTGCCTGGCTGGCGCCTTCCGTACCTCTTAGTATGCAGCTCATGCCGCTTTCTCTCGAAGTTGGTTGCACTGGTGCCGTATATGCGCCGCTGATTCTTGCAATTCGTCCATCAGGAGATTTAAAAATAAAATGCATGGTGTCTTCATTCTTTAAGCCTGCATTTTTTCCATTGGAACTGATCATACCGTAACCCATTACTTCTTCAATACCGGGCAGGTACCAGCGTATAAAATCTGCGGGGTGACTTAACCCTCCATACAACCATTTAAACGATTTCTCCAGCGCCCATTTCTTTTCCAGGAACCAACGGTGATCTGCATTGTAATGGCTTTCGATCGTTATCAATTCGCCTAGCAACCCTGCTTCAAAATCTGCGCGCTGCTTTTTATACGGCTCAAAAAAACGAGCGCTCTGCCCAATAAAAACTTTTTTACCGGTTTTCTTTTGTAACTCGATTAGATCTTTAGCTGCAGATAAATCATTAATAAAGGGTTTCGTGCAAACAACATGTTTATTGTGCTGCAGCGCCAGTTTCACATGTGCAGCATGCAAATGATCAGGCGTATAAATGGCGATGATATCAATGTCTGTATCATCCAGCATGTCCTGGAATTCTGTTGTGTATTCGTACATCTTAAATTCATCTGCACGTTTGCGACAAACAGCAACATCCCGATCGCAAATCATTTTCAGGTTAAGTTTATCACTTTGCAATGCAGCAGACATCGTGCTGCGGCCTTCTCCTAATCCCAGTATTCCAATGTTAAGCATAGTGGTTATCCCAACGGGAATTTATTTTATGATGTATACATTATTGCACAGGTTTCAGAATCACCCATGTTTCTCCTTTCGCCGTTCCATCAATGCCCTGCTGATATTTTTTCATTCGATCATTCCACTCTACCATGCGCGGGTTATTTTCAGTTGTTTTAGGATTAAGCCTGTCAAGGGTTTCACCCTTCGGAATACTTATTACCAGCATTAATTGCCGTTCATTTTTATATGCCAGCAGTTGTTGAAAACCAGCATTGCAAAACCCTTTTGATACCTCCGGCCATTTTTCAAATTGAGTAGCATGATAATTAAGATATTCCTTTTGTAATGTTGGATCTGCTACGAGGCTGGCGGTTAAAATAGTGTGCGACCATTCCGTTTCAGCAGTGGCATCTCCGCAGTGTAAACGGTTAAATTCATAGAAAACATTATCGTATGTTTTAATTTCTATTGACGGCAGCGCTGTTTTTATTTTTTGCCTGAACGTGTACAAATCACCGATCCTACTAAAGATTATACAATGGTTTTTCCATTGATATAAAGCATCCTGGTTTATTTTATACAATGCCAGGACATCTTTAATTTTTTGCAGGCTTACAGACTGATTCTTTGCCGCTATCAATTCTATAATTACGGGTTGCTCCTTATTTATCGCTACATTTTTATCGGTCACTTTTTCCTTTAACAGGTATTCATAAGCGGATTCAATGCCGGCCAGTTCTTGTACTTGTTTGTTTACCTGCGGCCCATTATTCACCCATGTATTACCTGGCCCGTTGGCATTCTGCAAAAATTTTTCTGACGGACACCAATTGTCTTTTATAGTGAAATAAGAAGACCCTTCATCGGTATACAAATAAAACCAATGATTAGGCAAATGTGCATACGGCGCTTTGTAAATGCTATCAATATAATTATTACTGATAACAGAACCCGGTTGCGCACTCAATGTGTAGATACCGGCACAATCGTAATTATGTTTTCCATAATGATGAATTTTATTGAAGGCAATCTCATTATTCTTCATGGCATTGATGGTCTTTGTCCAACCCCATCCTATACTAATTCCCGTGTACGAGACATCGCTTATTTCATTGTGCGTAATATGACTATTTCTTACATAACCGGCTGCAATGCCCACGCATCCCCAATCTTCATTGGTAACATTGGTAATAAGGTTATTGGTGATCTGCAAATCACTGCATATTTCTTGTTCATCTTTTGGATTATAAGGAATATGCACCTCGGTTGATTCATCAGAAAACACACCCCCTAATATTGCAGTACCTCCAATATCTTTAAACAGGTTTCCATTGATGGAATTGCGATGTGTATATTTTGCATAGTCAATACCGGTAGAGGCGAGATGTTCAAACCTGCAATTGGTGAACCCAGTATTGTCTGCGTAAGAAACCTGTATAGCAGCGGCGGGCCGGCCAATCCAAGCCTGATTTTCCAATGTTTTTTTGTTTGCTGTGCCCGGCGTTGCCAGTTTATATGCATCCAGCATATACATACCGTCCTGGTGGGGTACATGACCATATTGTGATGGTCGTAACCAGCCAGCATGCTGAAAAGAAATTCCTTTAAAGAAAACATAGGTGACCGGATGTTCTCTTGTGCCCTGCAGGCTGACCAACGTCTCCAGCAATGGGGCCGTTACTACATCTTTATGCAGATTTTCATTGATGCGTGGCCAGTAATAAATCCGATGCTGTGCGATATCCAAATACCATTCACCGGGTTCATCTAAAAACTGAATAGCGTTTGTGAGGTAAAAAGCAGAGTTGCCGGTCTCAGAAGATATCCATGGGGCAGGCCAGGGATGTTCACTTTGTATCTTGCTTTCCGGCTGATAAAAATAAAGTTTCGCGCTATCACCGTTGCGCTCCATCTTTCTAATACGCAACGTCGCAACAGCCCACCACTGATGAATGAACATTTCTATTCCGGCTACGTCTTTTATTGGCGAAGCACTGTTAAATGGTATCCAGCAGCTTTGTTCTTTTTTATCCCAGCTTAATATGCGGCCCATCAACGCACCATTTGTATTTTTAGCGCGGACTGCTTTTACATTGTTTATCCAGAGTTGCCTGAATTCTGATAGTCGATTCGACGTTAACGGAACATCTGCTACCCAAACTTTACCTTGTGCCATACCTGGAAGACCTGCAATGTTTTTGGTTGATTTATGCCAGTTAGTAATTTGGAATCCGCCACTTAAAACAGGTTGCTCATCCGGCGCCGCTTCAATCCAGGTCGGACTAGCAGCCGTTCCTGCGTCTTCCGGACGGATAAACAACGGCTCGTATAATTCATAGACGCCTGCACCAACGATAATGTGAATACCATTTGTGACAGATGAATCATTTAAACGACGTAATTCTCTTGACTTTCTCAACGCTGCTGCAACGGACGCCAATGGTTTTTCTCTTGTTCCTGCATTGTAATCCGAACCATGTACAGAAACGAATATATCTGCTGCATTGCCGCTCATTCCTGGCATTAACATTAGCAGCGGTAATAAAATGGCAAGCATTCGTTTCATTCTTTTCAGTTAACACGCCCCAAAGAGATTATTAGCTTTCTGGTGAATAAATGTACCGATACCAATAGCCCTCAAAAAGGCCAGTATTTACTGAATTGATGGAAAATATTACTATTTACGAAGAATGGCTCAATCGTTTTGAAAAATCGATTTCAGGTACGCGGTATTTGCCCCATAATTCCCTTTTACATCTTTTGGTTTGCTGGCATCGCGACTGCGTTCTATTACCAACCAACCGCTCCATTTCATTTTATCAAGCGTTTGCTTTACTTCCTGCATATTGATTTGCGGATCATTTTGCAACCAGACACTGTCTTTGTTGGTTGCGTGTATCATGGCAATACGATTTTTACCAAGTGTCTTTAGCTCACTGATTACATTACGTCCTTCTTTAAGTGGATTAGAAAAATTGAAATAAATTTTTACGGCGGGCGAATTTATTTGCTTTAACAATTGAACTTCTTCCGATGCATTAAGCGCCGTTTCTATGGCTATAACAATATCTGCCGCTTCTGCCATCTTTCCTGCTATCTTCAGTCTCGCTACTACTGAATCGCGTACACCGGGATCTTTCCTTAAATCACATTGCACACCCAATGGAAGAAAAGCGGTTTTTACATTCATCAGCTTCATAGTAGTAATACAATCTTCTATTGATTGTACATATTCCGTACGGCCACAAAACGACTGCGCATAATAGCCTGTCATAGCAAGTGAAAATATTTCTATGTTGAGTTCTTTTGCCTTGTTTAAAAATAATTGGCGGACACTGTCGTTCAATAGCTGGTTATCAAATGTTGGCCGCGTACCTAATCCACCCATATCCACTTCTATTCCGTCTGCGCCAATTTCTTTGGTAAGTGTAATGGCCCCCAGCTTTTGTCGTTTTAACAGCATCAGATCAATAAGACCAATCTTGTAACGATGATCAACCTGTGCCAATAAGACGACAGGAAAAAAAATAACCAATACAATAATTGATAAATAAGCGCTCCTGATCATTATTTAATGATGTGATTATTCCAAAGCATTTCTAATTGAGTAAATCCTCTCACAGCATTCGCTGGCAAACGCTCGCCGTGATCGCCGAAAACATACATCAATTCATCCTTTTCAATGGTAATACCCGACTCATCTATTTTACCGGATGCATTCTGTATGGCTTTAATATTCAACCCCAATTGCTTTGCCATAAAAGCATACACCGCCGTCCTTTTATTAATACCGAAATCATGTTTTTCCAGCGGAAGATGTACATTTTGCACGTTGCCTTTTTTCCCATACCAGCCATACATTTTCTGCAGGTATAAGAAATCATGCTCTGGCATTTTATCGGTCCAATCGCCACCATCACTAACAATCAGTTGCGGCCGCGGAGCGGCCATGGCAGCTATTTCTACATTATCAGTCCGGCCGCCACAATCGTGAATGGGCATACCACTTTCGCAGGGGCAACCGCCGTAGAAATAAGATGATAAAGAAACAACCGGCGCTGATACTTTAATGCGGTCATCCAATGCCGTTAGTAATACGGTATGACTGCCTGCACCTGATCCGCCGGTAATGGCCACGTGAGCCGTATCTGCATCCTTTAACGATAATAAATAATCGAGTATGCGGATGCTTCCCAACGCCTGGATACTCATAGACAAACTTCTGCGGTGATCTTCCGGTTTAAATTGCAACAATGATTCTCCCCAGGCAAAGAGGTCATAACTAAATGCCATCGCGCCCATTTTTGCCAATGCAGCGCAGCGGTACTGACAATCCGGGCGGTAACGTTGCTTTTCCCAATGTCCGTCAGGATTTAATATCACCGGAATCCTTCCTTCATATTTTAATGGTTTGTATAATGAGCCATTGATCCAAACACCTGGCAATATTTCTATTGCAATATTTTCAATTGTATAACCATTGTATTTTCTGATTGGAGTAATAATTGGCTTGCCTCCCGGTGATGCGGGCAGTTTATCCAATTGTAACGCCTGCAATAAACAGGATTTCAATAATTGTTTTCTTGTCTCCCAATCATTTACGTTTTTATATTGCGCCGCTATTCTGTCGAGCTCTGCCCAACCATCTTCAACTGCCCAGCGATAATATTCAAAATTGCCGAGTCTGTATACCTTATCTTTTTCTTTCTTCGCTTTCATATCCAATGGCATCAGCACATTATCCAGTGTCGTTTTTGCATCATTGCGATAACGCCATGCAGGATAGTTCACCTTTTTATCAGATACCATTGAATCTGCATACTTTATTGTGATCCCGTACCTGTTTTCAATATCAGTCAATACTTCTTTTAGTGGCTTTTGATAAGCACCATCTGTATTGTATTGTGCGTGTAAAAAATTACAACAGGCAAGCATTAATAAAAAAGGAAAAAATAATGTACACATAATGGAGGTTCCGGACTCACCCCAACCCCCGTACGACTTATCATCCGGGCGTACCTCTCCCAAAAAGAAGGACAAGAACTTAAACCAGATGATGCTAATAATTTTAACGCTATCCATTTCTAATAAAAATAAAATCATTATTAAATAGCAGGATCTAACGGAACAGCCGGTAACATCAACGCTTCTATATCTACAGGTCTGATATCTAATTTTTCACACCAGCTTTCAAAGCTGGTATGAATTTCATTCAATGTTTGTTTTTGTTCTGGTGTTAGTTCAAGGGCGGTTGCGCGGCTAATAGTTCTCACAGGCAACCCGCGTTTACGCAAAAAGTATTTGGCGCTCATTGGGTATGCGATATGTATCAATGGGTCTACCCGGCTTATTTCCGACTGCAACCATTTTACATCTTCCTGTTTGTTTGGGTTATCTGCATTGTTTACCATCCATACTAATATTTCAGGATAAAAATTACCTGAGATGGAAGACATCCCCCGCGCACCCATTTGCAAACTGTACATGGCGTTGGGCGAATGCGCGTCATAAAATTCCAAACCATTACCAGTCTCTTTTAGAATATCGAGTTTGGCTTTTACTTTCTCCAAATCTATCGATGTGTCTTTATGATACACCAGCCTGTTGGCCGATAATAATGTTTTAAAAACTTCTGGTCCGATAATTCTTTTATACGGTGCGGGGCATTCATACATACCCAATGGAATATTACCGGTCATTTTAAACATACGTTCAAAATTCTTCAACAGTACATCATCGCCGTCTTCTATATTGGCGTAATGGCCTGTTATCAATATCACTGCATTAATACCGGTATCATAAATTTTTTTACTGAATTCTGCTTTGTCTTCAATGGTTAGTCCGAAAGAACCGGTAGCCACCACGGGCACACGTCCGTTTACATATTTTACCACATGCTTTGTAAGTTCGATGCGTTCATCTTCGCTGATGCTGTACATTTCACTGCTGAGGCAATTGGCGAAAAATCCTTTAACACCGGCCGCCAGGTAGAAATCAATCAGG
>JBDUAY010000409.1:0-5314 GCA_040004415.1 Bacteroidota bacterium
AAAGCGTGTCACCGTTTGCGATAGGTTGCCTTGCTTCCACCGCTAATAAGCTGCCATTTCTTAATAAGCCAAAATTTTCTCCTGGATTGGTAAATTTTATAGCATCATTTCCATCAATGCCATTAGAATACTGACTCGCAAATACAACCCGGTTTCCATCAGCGGCAGTTCCCCCGGCGGTGAAAAGAAAACTGCTCAGCATTTTAATTTCTGTAGTTCCGGATTGTGACTGAAAATTTAATGGATGCTTGTCAGCAGCAAAGTTGTTTAGGGTGAAAATAGAAAAGAACAATGAGAGTGCTAATTGTAAAGGTCGTTTCACGGTAATGGATTATTGGATGTTGGCAATATTGTTAGGATAGGGATATAACGTGGAAAAAAGAATTTGAGTATCCTAACCGGATGATATTTAGAATATGACCGCCGCGCCTAAAGGTTTTTACCAATATCCTGTTTCAACAATTCCAGATCTTGCAAGACTAAAATGTCCGCAGGTTCACCCAGTCTTGCAAGTTGGAATGAAAATTATTCAAGTCTCTAAAATGTTTTTGACTAATATCTAAGATCCGGTATTTCACTTCTTTATAGAATCATATTAAATTTATTTCAAAAACATATTTAATTATAATAAATGTGGTTTAATGTGTGGTTAATGCGAAAAAGATGTGAGTTTTATTTTACTAATGCCAGGTTCATCCGTGAATTAAAGTGTTTTAAAATTGAGGTAGAACCCGCAACTAAGGCTTGTTTACCGTGTTCCTAATTAATTTCACTCTTAAGAGTTGCAAAACGCTTTTAGTTTTTCTATATTTGCTCTGCTTACAGCTTTATTTTACCCTGATCCACCTATCTTCGGAATAGCCACCTCTTATCCATTTTTTTCCTGCGATTACTCCCAAAGTTTTACCAGTCAGTTTTGATTAAAAAATCTGCAACCAAACATGAAAGTTGACGTGCATGTTAAAGCAGATTTGTACAAATTCAAAAACAGGAATATGATTAAAATGCTACCTCCCACACAGAAAAAACATCCTTCTATGTCATTTGTAAATTGGCAGAGATTGCTCATTTGTTTCGTTCCCGGATTGTTACTGTTTCTTAATAGTGCCCGGGCAAACACCGGTGAGACCGGCTCAACCGCACTTTCCGGCACCTATACAGTTGGCCCCGGTGGGAATTATCCAACACTTACTGCCGCAGTTGCAGACTATAATTCGGCTTCACTGGGTGGCGCCGTTGTCTTTTCATTGATTGCAACGAGTTATAGTGGCAGCGAAACATTTCCAATTGTTATAAATAATAATGTTACTGCCAGTGCTACAAATACTTTGACTATAAGTCCCGCAGCAGGTATAACGGCGTCGGTTAGTGGAACACTCGATAACAATGCGCTTATTAAAATACTAGGCAGCAATGTCACTATCGACGGATCTGCAAATGGCACCGTCAGCAGGGATCTCACACTCATCAACTATGGTAGTTCATTAGGAAGAACTGTATTAATCGGTTCCATTTCTTTAACCCCTACAATAAACACTGCCCTCAAAAATTGTATCATTCTTGCTGGGGATAATTCTTCAAATGCAGTGATCCTCTCCGATGGAACGACGATCAACGCTCCCGGATATTTTAACAACATTACGATAGGGAATAATCAAATTGGAAATGCTTATTATGGTATTTACTGTAATGCCGTTGTTGCAACAGGAAATGGCAGCGGACTTTTGATTCAGTCAAATGATTTATCGATCATTGGCGGCAACGCAATATTATTTATTGGGATATTTGTGCAGGGATTTGATGGAGCAACCGTTCAGTATAATACAGTCGGGAATTTTGTTGGTACAGATGCCAATACAGACGCCGGTATATACATTGGAACAGGTTCAAAGAATACAGTTGTATTGAATAATACAATAAAAAATCTAAACTACACCGGGAACGCAGGTTATGGTGCCTGCGGTATTTATATAAATACAAATGTCAGCAATGCCGGGATTTTGGTGGCTGGCAATATGGTAGCAAATATTACCGGCGACGGCGATGATTACACCAATAGTGCTGTTACCCTGAACAATCCCGTAGGAATATTATTGATCGGGCCACAAACGGGTATCCACATCTATCACAACTCCGTGTTTCTTGGTGGAGTTAGCGGCTATACGAACACGTTAAATAAAGTAAATGCAGTTTCTTCCTGCATAAGGATATACGGGTCTGGTAGTGCAGATGTGAGGAATAATATCCTTGTAAATAATCTTGGTTTGAGTGGAACTTTAGGATATGGCGCTATCGGGATACAATTATCATTTACGAACACACAATTCACAGCATTAAATTTTAATGATTATTCTATTAATCCAACTGGGTCAGCAGTTAGTGCTTTTGGGCTGATTGCAACCACGGCACAAACAACATTAGCCAGTTGGAAAATGGCAACAGGGAAAGATGTGGCTTCGCTGAATGTAGTGCCTGTATTTTTTTCTCCTACCAATCTTCACCTTGTATCAGGCTTGAATACTTTGTTGAGTAATGTAGCGGCCCCCATTGCAGGATTTACTGAAAATGATATAGATAATGAAACAAGGAATCCGATTGCGTGCGAGGTGGGCTGCGATGAAATTATAGCAGCCAATACCGCTTTTTGGGTAGGCAAAATATCTTCAAACTGGGCAACACCTTCCAATTGGGAAGCTAATGTGATTCCAGGTGCAACGTCAGATGTAACCATTAGTGGCGGCTACGGATTTTTGCCAACCCTAACTACCACACAGGCAGTAAAAAATCTCCTGATAACAAACCCCGCCACTCCGGTACTTACACTGAATGGGGGAACTTTGCAGGTTTATGGAGCAATTAGTTGCAGTAGTGGAAATATAGACGGCACAAATGGAACGTTAGCGATGAATGGAAGTGCGCCACAAAATATTCCCGCAGGCATATTCGTAAATAACAACCTCAATAGCTTTCTTATTGGAAACAGTGATGCAACCACCGGAGTATCGTTGAATGGAGCACTTGATATTTACAAGTCAGTGAGTTTTTCTGCCACCGGGTTGAAACTTACAACAAATGATTATCTCTCGTTTAAATCTACGGCTGCAGAAACAGCCTGGTTGGGAGATGTGACCGGCAAAACAATATCGGGTAATGTTGTTGTAGAAAGATATATACCTACAGGAATACCTGGCCCCGCAACACATGGTAAATCATGGCAGCTACTAGCCATTCCTGTTAGTGGGATGCAAACTGTGAATGCGGCATGGCAGGAATCTGCGGCATCTCCCAATGCAAATCCTGTTAGTGGATACGGTACGCAAATAACAGGCGAGATGGCTGGCGCAATGGGGCTGGGTTTTGATGTTTACACACCCTCTGGTGCTTCAATGAAGGTATATAATGCCTCAACCGGGAGTTATATAGGTATTGCCAATACTAACAGCCTGTCCATTGCAAACCAAAAAGGCTACATGGTTTTTGTACGAGGAGACAGGAGCATAACAGCTTATAACCAGGCTGCTGTGGCAACAATATTAAGGACCAAGGGCAAATTATTTACAACAGGCGCAGATCTTCCTCCGGCTTCAAATGTCCAGGTAAATAAATTTGAATCTGTTGGTAATCCATACGCGTCTGCCATTGATTTTACTGCCCTTACAAGAACCGGCGGTGTAGATAATACCTATTATACCTGGGATCCACTATTAGCGGGTATTGGTTACGGCGGTTATCAAACCATCAGTGCAGTTACTGGATGGGTTCCGTCTCCTGGCGGAACAATAAATTATCCGACCGGAGTTGCGGTAAGTTCAATACAGTCAGGCCAGGCTTTCCTTGTACATGCAACGGCTGCCGCAGGTACACTTTCTTTTACCGAAGCTGCAAAAGTAGCTGGTAGCAAAATAAATTTCAGGGCAGGTGATCAAACCGGGGGACAATTTTTTAAAGCAACGCTATATGCAAGTGAAGATACTGCTGCGGGGATTGCAGACGGAAATATACTTGCTTTTGACGCAGGTTATTCCAACGCCTATGATGGAAATGACGCTTTGAAATTTGTGAATAGCACTGCTAATTTTGGAATACTGAGCAATAACAAACTGCTGGCCGTGGAAGCAAGGGCACCGCTGACAAATAACGATACCGTTTTTTACTCCCTGGGAAACCTGCGCAAACAATCCTACCGCTTGAGGTTTGCTCCAGTCAATATACAAACACCAGGTCTCACGGCTTATTTTGAAGATGGTTTTTTGCATACATCAACACTATTGGAACTGGATGTGAACAGCGACGTAATCTTTAGGGTCACAGATGATGCGGGGTCATATGCTTCAGACCGTTTTTATATAGTATTCAGGCTAACACAAATTTTACCGGTAACGTTTACAAGCATTTCGGCTATACGTAATGGTGAAAAAAGAATTGCACTTGAATGGAAAACTGCGAATGAAACAGGTATCGAAACATATGAGATCGGGCGCAGTGAAGATGGACGTAGCTTTTCAAAATTAGGCCTGGCAGCCCCAAAAGCTAATAACGGGAGGAATGTTTCTTATAATTATATGGATGAATCACCACTACCATCAGATAATTTTTATAGTATCCGTGCTATTAGTCTGAGCGGCCTGGTTCAATATTCTGCTGTTGTTAAAGTGGCCAGGAAAAATGCAGCGCACAGTATCAGCGTTTATCCCAACCCGGTAGTTGATAAAAAAATGTCTGTTTCATTTATCAATCAACCAGCAGGTGAATACAGCGTGAAGTTGGTAAATGTGGTTGGCCAGGTTATTTATATTGACAAAGCTGAAGTGAATAACAATAGTTTTATTAAAATAATTTCTCTGGGAACATCACTTGCCGCTGGAAATTATCAACTTGTAGTTACTGGAGAGAATGGTGCAAAGTGTGTGGAGCAGGTTGTTATTAGGTAAAGCCGAAAGTTCATAAATAAATGGCCGTTTCATCTATGATGATGAGACGGCCATTTTCTTTAAATGATGATATTATTTAATAATTCATCCGTACAAGTCAGTATCAATTCCTGGTTTTTTCAACAATTTTAAGTAAGAACTAACATATCACTAATATCAATAAAGTATAAACTGCGATTTTTGAATATTATGCAAAAACATATTTGAAAAACTAAAATAAATGTAGTTTGATTGTTATTTAATAAAAAAAATGTCGAAAATTCGGCTTTTGTTAGTAAATTGATAATTAATTAACCTTGGCTTTTGAATGCAGCCGGTATTTTGTAATTAATTTTGCCATCTGGATCTTTCCCTTTAGAAAACTTAACCTTCTGACTGTTTTT
>JBDUAY010000410.1:0-5274 GCA_040004415.1 Bacteroidota bacterium
CAGCGTTAAAAAAAAACTGTAAACGGTAACTGCTTTTATATGCCTGAGCGGCAAATATTTATTACTATTTGTAACAGTGTTGCCACATTAAGCATGTAGCAACACATCAATAACAGCCTTTACCTTATAGACATCCGGCAGCATAGCTTTTTCGAGATCTGTATTAAGCGGAACGGCAGGATTATTAAGCGCACCCAGCACTTCTACCGCCTGGTCTAAAAATGTAAAACAATGTTTGGCTATTCTTGCCGCCAGCGCTTCAGCAAAAGAATTATTTTGTTGCTCTTCGGTTAACACAAGGCATTTACCATGTTTGCACACTGTTTCAAAAACCAATGCTTCATCCAGCGGAAATAACGTACGCAGGTCTATAATCTCAACCTGCCCGGGAAAATAATTTGCCGCTGCCTTTGCCCAGTAAACACCCATACCATATGTTATAACACAACATGTTTCGCCATTGGCTGTTTCACCGGTGCCCGCTTTCAATACTATATTGCCTTTGCCAAGCGGAATAATATAATCCCGGCCAGGTTCAGGCATCTTTGCCTCCGCCGTACCCGGTACTTTTCCCCAATACAAACCTTTATGTTCAAGCATTACTACCGGATTGGGATCATAAAAAGCTGCTTTCATCAAACCTTTCATATCAGCAGCATTGGACGGATACACAACCTTAATTCCCTTTACAGACAATAGCGTTGTTTCAATACTTCCGCTATGATAGGGCCCTCCACCCCCATAAGCACCTGCAGGCACCCTTATAACAACAGGCACCGGAAATTTTCCATTGCTTAAATAAAATGACTTAGCCATCTCCGTTACCAACTGGTTGAATGCAGGATAAATATAATCTGCAAACTGTACTTCTACTATCGGTTTTACACCTGTTGCACACATGCCAACTGTTGAACCAATAATATATGCTTCCTGGATAGCCGTATTAAAAACACGATGATCGCCGAAACGTTCTGCCAGCGTAGCCGTTTCCCTAAACACACCGCCTAATCTGCGGCCTGCATCCTGCCCGTATAACAATGCTTCGGGATGGTCTTCCATTATTTCCCTGATTGCAAACAATGCTGCGTCTACCATCATTACAGGTTCTGCGCCTGCAGGAGACCGCTCACCCTTTTCTTTTATTATTTCTGTTGGTGCAAAAACAAAATCCTGTACCGTTGCCGGATCAGGATCCTGCGCTTTACAAGCGCTGGCAAAATCTGCCGCCACTTTCTCCCTGGCGTTTTTTTCTATTTCTGCGAGGTCCGCAACGGCCATACCGGTTTCGTATAGCCGCTTTTTTAATTTCGGAACCGGATCATTGACTGCATGGGCTTCCAAATCTTCTGCGCTTCTATAAAATTCTTTTCTTACACCACTGGTGTGATGATTTAACAGGCAAACATTGGCCTGCACTAAATATGGCGTTCGATCCAGCCGTGTATGTTGAATAACATCCCGCAGGCATAGATAACTTTCTTCAAAATCAGTACCGTTGATGCGTATGCGCTTCATACCGGCAAAGCCCGCTGCATAATCATACGCATCCATTGCTCTTGTTTCTTCAGCAGTAGCGCTGATGCCCCAGTTATTATCCTGCACCAGGTAAATAATGGGTAGTTTTTTTAAAACTGCAAATTGAAATGCTTCACTTACTTCTCCTTCGGTAATACTCGCATCGCCCAGTGAACAAACAACCACCGGCATTTCTCCGTCCGGTCCTTTTTTTAATTTGTCTGAATGGATGGCATCAAGATATTGAAGTCCCTGCGCAATACCGGTTGCCGGTATTACCTGCATGCCGGTTGCACTGCTCTGGTGTATCATTTGAGGTTTACCGGGCAGGTTATTATTCGGGTGACTATAATAAGATCGTCCGCCACTAAAGGGATCATCCTTTTTTGCCAGCAGTTGCAGCATTAATTCATATGGCTCATAACCCATGCCCAGTAACATACTTTCGTCGCGGTAATACGGACTAACATAATCAACCGGTAATAATTGAAATGCCAGTGCCAGCTGAATGGCTTCATGTCCGCGCGAAGTAGAATGAACATATTTGCAAATGGAACGGTTGGCTTCATATGTTTCTGCCATGGCCTTTGCCATGCACATGAGGCGGTAGGCTTTTAATAATATTTTGGTGTCGATGGCAGGCATGCAGCAAAGGTAAAGAAGTTGAAAGGTTGATTGGTTGAAACGTCTTACCGGATGATGAAGTTGTAAAATCTTGTACGTAAATATTACAAAAGCAGCTGTAGACAAAATTTAAACAGACGACCATGCAAAAGAATGCGAAGTAAATATTATGTGCGGCTAACAGCCTGAACGGCTTTCACGTCAGTAGCCCAGGATGAAATCATGGGTATTGAACATAAGGTAGCTCACATTCAAGTTCTGCGACCTGGATGCATCTATAAAAAAATCATCCCATTGATGCTGCGTATACGATTGAAATACTTATCGGTTGCATCACGGGTATACCGATATTCAAAGCATGAATACGTATTGTACACGCATAAAAAAACCATCACATTTTTGTGATGGCACTATTATTTAATCTAAAAGATCTTTATTTTACTTCTACCGAGAACAAATTTTCTTCGCCAATAAAACCTTCCAGTTCATCTCCAACAACACATTCGCCTACACCTGCGGGCGTGCCGGTAAAAACAAGATCGCCAATATTCACGGAGAAATAATTTGATATGTAGGATACAATTTTATCAAACCCATTAATCATGAGATTTGAATTGCTTTGCTGTACCATTTCTTTGTTTTTGTACAAACCAAAGCCAATATCTTTTTTATTTTTTACCTCTGTGAAAGGGATCCATTTTCCAATAACGGCAGAATTATCCCAGGCTTTTGCTTTTTCCCAGGGCAATCCTTTTTTCTTTAACTCATCCTGTATATCCCTTGCGGTAAAATCAATACCCGTTGTGATTGCATCGTAGTATTTACTTGCAAAACGGTCTTGTATATATTTTCCATTTTTTGAGATACGCAACACAAGCTCACATTCATAATGGAGTTCATTGGTAAATTCAGGGTAATAAAACGGCGTATGCGCCTGCAGTAAAGCACTCTTAGGTTTCATAAAAATGATCGGCTCATCGGGAACTTCGTTTCCCAACTCCTGGGCATGAGCTACATAGTTACGGCCTACACAGAATATTTTCATATTCAATAAAAGGATTTGGTTGTTTAAACAATCAAGTTAGGTTAATGCTTCAAAAAGCCGTGGCTTCAAAGAGGTATATTGAATATCAAAATTGCTACCGTTGCAAAACAGTGCTTCTGCGAAAGTAACGATTCAGATGAATAATTCATAAAGTAATGGATAATTTGTTAAACTGGTTCATGGCCGGGGCTATTCCCTGCAAAATAAAAGTCTCTATCAGGTCTGTACAAATAGCTGCTTTTTTTTGAACTAACGGAAATTCATCCTTATTCCATTTACCCAACACATATTCTACCTGCATTCCTTTCGGGTAATTATTTCCCACACCAAAACGCAGCCTGGGATAAGTATCCGTTAACAAATATTCTTCGATACTTTTCAAACCATTGTGACCACCACTGCTACCTGAAGGTCTTAGCCTCAGTCTGTCTAAAGGCAACGCCACTTCATCCAGTATAATCAATATATTTTCTGTTGCTACCCGTTCTTTATCCTGCCAGTATTTCACTGCTTTCCCGCTCAGGTTCATATAAGTAGAAGGCTTAATGCAAATCACGGGCCTGCCCTTTAATTTCATTTCCGCTACTTCTGCCAAACGGTCAATACGAAAAGATATTGCCTGTTTCTGTACAAATGCATCTGCTACATCAAAGCCAATATTGTGGCGCGTATGATCGTAATCAATTCCAATATTTCCTAAACCAACAACCAGGTACTTATTCATGGCAACGAAAATAAAAAAAAGTCCCGCCACAAGGGCAGGACTTTCACAATTATGTTTTTTATAAACGTTATTTTCCTTTTGCAGGTGCTTTCGCAGGTGCTTTTGCAGCAGCAGCGGGCGCAGCTTTCGCGGCAGCAGGCGCAGCTTTTGCAGCAGGTGCCGCGCCACCAGCAGGGGCGGAAGCTTCTTCCTGTTTCAACTGGCGTGTTAATACAACAGACGCCAGCGGTATACGGGGAGAGTTCAAAATTTCATAATGCTCCAGCTTTACATCTTCTACCCTGATATTGCCATTCAATTCAAGATTGGTTAAATCAACCTCAATATTTTCTCTCAGGTATTTAGGCAGTGTTTTTACTTTTAGAACCTTCATCTTAACTATCAGTTTACCGCCATCTTTAACGCCTTTAGCAGTTCCGGTATATTTTAAAGGAATGGTAGCAATTGCTTTTTTGTCTTCTACCAGTTCCATTAAATCTACGTGGATTAACGCGTCACTTACTTTGTCGAACTGAAGATCCTTCAAAATAGTTTTGTACGATTTACCAGCTATCTTAACTTCAGCCAACTGAAATGCGCTTGTGTACACCAGTGATTTAAAAGCAGTAGCAGGAGCGTAAAAACTAACTTCTTCTGAGCCGCCGTAAATTACACCGGGCACGAGAGACTGAGAGCGAAGTGTCTGGGTGGCTTTCTTTCCAGTTTCGGTCCTCAGCTGTCCTTCGATTGTAATTGATTTCATTTTTATATCGTGTTTTTGTTTACTTGTTGTCTTATTTATTTCTCAACTGTGAGTGGATAAATAAACTGGTGATACTTTTATTCTCGAATGCATTCCTGATGGCTACGGCAAACAATTCAGCTACACTTAATACTTTTATTTTGGCTGTTTGCTGCTTCAGTGGAATGGTATCGCACACGACTAATTCTTCCAGCACACTATTTTCAATATTAGCATACGCGTTACCGCTTAACACCGGGTGGGTACACAATGCCCTAACGCTTCTTGCCCCTTTTTCTTTTAATAACCCAGCGGCTTTTGCAAGGGTTCCACCAGTATCACATATATCATCTATCAGCACTACATCACGCCCTTCAACCTCACCTATTACCACCATGCTGGCAATTTCATTTGCGCGTTTACGGTGCTTATCACAAATCACCATTTCTGCATTGAAATAACTGGAAATTTCACGTATCCTGTTCGCGCTTCCCACGTCGGGGGCGGCGAAGGTAAGATTTTCCAGCTTCAGATTTTCAATGTAGGGGATAAAAATAGCGGAGCTGTCGAGGTGGTCGACCGGTATATCAAAATAGCCTTGTATCTGCGGTGCGTGCAAGTCCATGGTTATCACCCGGTCTGCGC
>JBDUAY010000411.1:0-5262 GCA_040004415.1 Bacteroidota bacterium
TAACCACTAAAATAGAAAATAGTATGGCATACGATGTTCTTGTTGTGGGTAGCGGGCCCGGCGGCTATGTAGCGGCCATTCGCGCAGCACAATTAGGTTTTAAAACGGCAATAATTGAAAAGGAAAGCCTGGGCGGTGTTTGTCTTAACTGGGGTTGTATTCCTACCAAGGCGCTGCTGAAAAGCGCGAACGTAATGGATTATATTAATCACGCCAAAGACTACGGTATTGAGGCCAGCGGCAAACAGGATTTTGCAGCGGTTATCAAGCGCAGTCGCGGGATTGCAGATAAAATGAGCAGGGGCGTTCAGTTCCTGATGAAAAAGAATAAGATTGATGTTATTATGGGGTTTGGTAAGTTGAAAGCCAGGGGCCAGGTGGAAGTTACCAGGGCAGACGGCGGCAAAGACGTGGTGGAAGCCAAACATATAATTATAGCAACCGGGGCCCGCAGCCGTGAGTTGCCCAACCTTAAACAGGATGGCAAAAAAGTTATTGGTTACCGTGACGCGATGTCTTTGCCCACGCAACCAAAATCAATGATTGTTGTAGGCAGTGGCGCCATCGGCGTTGAGTTTGCGTATTTCTATAACAGCATGGGCACGAAAGTTACCGTAGTAGAATTTTTGCCAAAAGTAGTTCCGGTAGAAGATGATGACATTTCAAAAGAACTGGAAAAACAATTAAAGAAACAGGGCATTGATATTATGACCAATGCATCTGTTGATTCATTGGATACCTCGGGTGAAGGCGTTAAGGCAAAAGTAAAAACTGCCAATGGCGAAGTAACGCTGGAAGCGGATATAGTACTGAGTGCGGTTGGTATAGCAGCAAATATAGAAGGCATAGGACTGGAAGAAACAGGGGTAAAAACGGATAAGGGCAGAATTGTAGTTGATAAGTTTTATCAAACCAGCCTGCCCGGCGTTTATTCTATAGGCGATTGTATACCCGGGCCTGCATTGGCGCACGTAGCCAGTAAAGAAGGTATTATCTGCGTTGAAAACATTGGTTACAACGAAAAGAAATACAATCACCAGCCGGAGCCGTTGGATTATGGCAATGTGCCGGGCTGTACCTATTGCACGCCTGAAGTTGCGTCTGTTGGTTTTACAGAAAAAGCAGCCAGGGATGCTGGTTATGAAATTAAAGTAGGTAAATTTCCATTGAGTGCCAGCGGTAAAGCAAGCGCTGCAGGCGCTACAGAAGGCTTTGTGAAAGTGATATTCGATGCTAAATATGGCGAGTGGCTCGGCACGCATATGATTGGCTATAACGTTACGGAGATTATCATTGAAACGGTTGTGGCGCGCAAACTGGAAACTACACATCATGAGGTGCTCAACAGCATCCATCCGCATCCTACCATTAGTGAAAGTGTGAAAGACGCTATTGAAGTGGCGTACGGCGAGGCGATACATTTATAAGCAACCCTATTTTTTTGCCGCTGATGAACAGATTTATTTGTGCATCAGCGGCATTTTTCATTTTTGCTTCTCCTGTTTTTGCGCATACACCCTTTTTTATCAAATTAATAATTTGTTGTTACCGGCACTTGTAAATTTGCATTAGTTTGCCCGTTTAGTATTTTTACAAACGCTGTTTTAAAAATTGCCTGCCATGTTTCAACCTTCTGTTTGGGAAAAAGAAACTTTTTACGCGCATAGAGATGTTATAATTGTTGGCAGTGGCCTGGTGGGCCTGTGGAGTGCTTATTACATGAAAAAAATGGCACCACATGCAAATATTCTCATTTTGGAACGCGGCATTATACCCACGGGAGCAAGCACCCGCAACGCAGGTTTTGCCTGCATAGGCAGTGCTACTGAATTACTGGCCAACGCCCGTGAAAAAGGCGAACAAAGTATGCTGGAAATAGTAGCGATGCGTTATGAAGGATTGAGCAGGATACAAAAAGTATTTAGTAAAAAAGAAATTGAATACGAAAAATTGGGTGGCTACGAATTAGTTAATGATACGCAGTACAACAAGCTGAAACAATTAAAAAATGATTTGGGCTGGTTGAATATTGTACTACGCAAAGCCATTAAGGATGAAAAAATATTTCGCGTAGCAGATAAAAAAATAAAGGATTTTGGCTTTAAGCAAACAACTCATTTAATTGAAAGCCGGTCGGAGGCACAGTTGCATTCCGGTAAATTATTACAGGCACTTTTGAGGAAAGTCCAAAGCATGGGTGTACAAGTGTTTACGCAAACGGAAGTGAAAAGTTTTCAAAAGGCCAACGGTATCATTGAAATTCAAACCAACCTGCCGGTACCTTTGTCTTCTACTCAATTATTAATTTGTACGAATGGCTTCGCTGGTCAGCTGCTTCCAAAGATTGATGTTAGGCCCGTGCGGGGCCAGGTATTGGTTACATCATCCATAAAAAAATTGCCGTTTAAAGGTGCTTTTCATTTCGACGAAGGCTTTTATTATTTTCGTAATTTATCGCAGAACCGGGTATTGCTGGGCGGCGCCCGCAACAAAGCGCTGGAAGCGGAAAATTCCAGTGAAATGCTAACCACGGATTTCATACAGGCGGAACTGGAGCGGTTTTTAAGAGACGTTATCTTACCCAAACAAAAATTTACGATTGAACAACGCTGGAGTGGCATAATGGGTGTGGGCGGCGACAAATTCCCCATCATAAAAAAAATAGAAAAGAATATTTATTGCGCGGTGCGTATGAGCGGAATGGGCGTTGCCTTATCACCAGTAGCAGGGGATATTGTGGCGAGGCAAATGCTGTACAAATAAAGATTGATTTGAAACACTACGCAAAACCTTTTCTTCATTTTAAAAGCAGCTGTGTATTCCTGCCATACATTCCTTTTCATTCGCCTTTCCTGGCGTTAAAAAACCGGGAAGTCAGACCACACTTCCCGGCTACGATTTAGTACACTGGTTCTTCTGCTTATTTTATTTTACTGTTTTACAAACTTTTTCATGACCTCACCCCGTACGCCATCAACCTTAATAAAATAAAGGCCGGCATGCAGCGGGCTGATATTAACCTGCTGCAATTCAGACGTACAATTTACTACCATTATTACCTGGCCGAGATGATTATAGACCTGTATTTTCTTGCCAATGGCATTGCAATTCTCCTCTAGTTGCAGCGTAATCATATTAACTGCCGGATTGGGATACAATAACAAATCAAAACCGGCATCCTTGTTTACTGCAAGTGTATCCTGCAGCGGCAACCCTGTACCATTCAGTGCATTTGAGAAAAGCAGGCTGTTGCGTGGACCGCCGGTGTCAAATAAAACCCGCATTCTTTCGCGCTGTCCTTTTGTAAACATGTACATGCAGGCATCATCGCTAAAGTCCATATAATTCATATACATATCACCATGAGAAGTTGATCCGCAGGTAAATTTTTGTCCGTTCACACATCCACGGTTAGCGGCTTGCTGTGTTGGTGTATCCTCCACCTTATCATCTCCACAATTGGCATCGCCCCATATATGGCGCAGGTTAAGCCAATGGCCAATTTCATGCGTGGCAGTTCTTCCTTTATTAAAAGCACCGGTAATGTGAATAGTTCCAAATACCTGCGTGCTGATTACTACCCCATCTTTTTCTTTTGGGCCGCCCGGTATACTTGCATAACCGGATATGCCACTCACCAGGTTACACACCCAAATGTTTAGATAATTATCTGCGTTCCACGCATCATCACCATTGGCAGTATTGCTTTTGGCTTTATCATCAAAATTAAAAACAGGCATACTTGTTTGCTTGCGTACAATACCCGTGGTAGCATGCCCCTGCGGGTCCATTTTTGCAAGCACAAATGTTATTCCACAATCTGCCGCTAATGCTGCAAAGTATGCAGGTGTTTTATTTCGATCGGTATTCGCCCCGCTATAATCCTTATTTAAAACATCTATTTGTGACAGCACCTGGGCATTTGAAATATTTTGAGCGCTGGTGTTCCATAAAATGTGTACAACAACGGGTATGACGATTTTTGCAGGAATTGTAAACGGCGTGGAAATGCCAGCGGTATCGACGCTACCAGCGGTTATAAAAGAAAAAGGATGCTTTTTTCCGAATGCTTCTATCTTATCATATTGAAAGTGCAGCAAAGGGTGCAACGTTAAGAGCTGTTGCTGGTAATCATCCTGCCGGCAATCTTTTTGGGCAAGAACGATCGTAGAAAAAAACTGTATAAAAAAGAAAAGTAAACTTTTCTGCATGGTAAATTCTTTTTGTGACCAGTGCATTATGGTAGCACGCGGCGTTTTCAAAGGTTGGACGGGTAAACGGTTGAAACAGGATGGATAGTTAAGCATACGTCTTGATTAGTCAGACGCAATAATCAATAACAAAGCGGCCTGCTAATTTAATTTCTGCCGGAAAAATAAAACGGCTGTAACAATAATAGGAATTGGCTAATTGATAGTAAGAATATCTGCGACTGAGCAAGATCTTCCAGGGGTACCAGGCAAACATGCAGCAGGGATGGAAGTTCTTAGCAGTTGCGCATGTGAAATAAATACTTTTTCCCTGGATTTCAAAATGCCCGGTGGCGTATTTTAAGAATTCCTTGCCATTTCTAAGCCCCCGTACTTGTACATTTGTAAACCAATAGATGGATACATATATGAGGAAAATACTGATACCTTTTGCCTGCCTGTTATTGTTAGCTGCCTGTAACAGCAATACCCCGGATAATAACACAGTTGCCGGCAACCCGGAAGCCGCTCCGCCTACTATTGGATATACAGTGGTAAATACCTATCCGCATGATACTAGCTTTTATACTGAAGGGCTTGAATTTTATGACGGACAATTGTATGAAGCTTCGGGTTCGGGTTCGGCAGATGCCGATGGCGGAAAACCGCCCTACCCTTCTGCCTTTGGTATTGCCAATTTAAAAACAGGAAAAGTTGATCAAAAAGTAACGCTTGATAACAAAATTTATTTTGGAGAAGGCATTACTTTTTTTAATGGAAAGATCTACGAGCTTACCTGGAAAAATCATACCGGCTATGTGTATGATGCCAAAACATTTAAAAAACTCCAGGAGTTTACCTATCCTGGTGAAGGCTGGGCGCTTACACACGACAGCACATACCTTATTATGAGTGACGGCAGCAGCAATTTGCAATTTATAGATCCTGCTACAATCAATGGTGCATTAAAAGCACAAAACATTGTAGGTGTAACTGATAATAACGGACCGGTAGCCAATGTAAATGAACTGGAATACATCAATGGGTTTATTTATGCCAACCAATACACCAC
>JBDUAY010000412.1:0-5259 GCA_040004415.1 Bacteroidota bacterium
ATTTGGTAGCGGCCCTGACATTTACTATTTGGCTTTTTGATATTATCTTCAATAAAAAATTTTTAATCAGCATTTGTTAAGGGTCAGACCAGTATCTATTACATCCTCACCTTAACCACGAATGTTTCCCAGATAATTCTTTAGTCAACATTGAAAGCTGGCAAGCACAATACCAGTACCATCCTATGCAATTGGCGACAACACAGCTATTAAAGTAGTTAATGGCAAAGTAGAAGTCATATCTGAGGGGAACTGGAAACTAGTTACTGTTGACAAAACAACAAACCGCTAATTTGGAAGTTCAAAATGCACCAACCGCAGACAGGAGCTTTGCCAAAATGGGACCGTAGCAATAACAATCCTCAGTTGTACTCCTATCAACTAATATCAGGCTTGACCGAATTCTATTTGACTTCTGGTTATTAACTTTATCACCCAGTTTTTCAATCGGCTTCAGTTGCCGGTCATACAGTTATAAAACATCGTTACTACGGCAATCCCCGAAAGTTGATTGCAAGGTTGCCTGCGACCTTGCAGATTACAAACTTTGACATTATAATGATAGAGATTTTACGACAACACATTAGCAGCAGACCCGGCAACGATATTGACATGAACGAAACAACAAGAGACATCGTAACCGAAGGAACCT
Organism: Bacteroidota bacterium; assembly: GCA_040004415.1. Lineage (GTDB taxonomy): Bacteria > Bacteroidota > Bacteroidia > Chitinophagales > Chitinophagaceae > JACMLD01. The sequence continues at coordinate 653 of JBDUAY010000412.1, forward strand.
GGCGTTCTGAATTATTGAGCTTTGGAAGTGGAAACCCAGCCACAGAAAATATTAGAACGGTTGAACCCATGTGAATTGTTCGCTATTGACAAAACAACATTTAAGCGACCTGCTCCGGCAACAAACAAGGTAGGCGCAAATAAACCATACAACCGCAACTTAAAATATTGCACGGAAAAACCGATAGCTAAAACATAGCCAGGCTACTTGACAAATTCATTCCCGCCCAAATTAACAATCTCCCAAAACGAGCAATTCTGGTCATGTTATTTCCCATGTAGCTGACGTCATGAGGTATATATTATCCATCCCTCAGACATCTGACTAGGCTGTTCGCTTGGTATATTCCTTGATTGTAATCCCGCATAGCAGGTGAAGAACTTTTACTGTTAATATTCTCACCCAATTTATTATTAATAAAAATCTATCAACATGAAAGCATTGGTTTATTATGGTGCACGTGACGTAAGAATTACAGAAATGCCCGACGCAAAAATTGAACAGCCAACAGATGTGTTGGTGAAGATTACCACAACAAATATTTGTGGTTCCGATTTACATATGTACGAAGGAAGAACAGATATGGAAAGTGGCAGAATTTTCGGTCATGAAAACCTGGGAGAAGTCGTGGAAGTGGGCAAAGCGGTCGTACAGGTGAAAGTGGGCGATATGGTATGTATGCCTTTTAATATTGGCTGCGGCCATTGCCAAAACTGCGAACAGGGATTAACAGGCTTTTGCCTCACTATGAATCCTGGTTTTGCCGGAGCGGCTTATGGCTTTGCAGGCATGGGGCCCTACTCCGGCGGGCAGGCAGAATACCTACGTGTACCTTATGGTGATTTCAATTGCCTTAAACTTCCAGAGGATGCGAAGGAAAAAGAAAATGATTATGTGATGCTTTCCGATATTTTTCCCACTGGTTATCATGCTACAGAATTGGCGGGGGTTAAACCGGGAGAGTCGGTAGTAATTTACGGAGCAGGACCAGTTGGGTTAATGGCAGCACATTCGGCAGCACTCAGGGGAGCTGAAAAGATAATGGTGGTTGACAATCATCCCGATCGGTTAAAGCTGGCGGAATCATTCGGCGCCATCCCAATCGATTTTTCAAAAGGTGCGGCGGTAGAGCAGGTGCTGGAGTTAACGAAAGGTAAAGGCGCCGACAGGGGTTGTGAATGCGTTGGCTACCAATGCTGCGACAAGCACGGTTCAGAGCATGCTAATACTACCATGAATGAATTGGTGATGGCCGTAAAAGCTACGGGATCGATTGGAGTGGTAGGCGTATTTGTAAAAAAAGATCCCAAGTCAAAAGAGGAGTTGCAAAAAAAAGGGCACATGGATTTCGATTTTGGTAGCTTCTGGATGAAAGGTCAACGAATGGCAACCGGACAGGCGAATGTAAAATCTTATAATCGCCAACTCTGTGCTTTAATATCGAGTGGAAAGGCCAACCCATCTAAAATTATTTCTCATGAACTCTCGCTGGATGAAGCTCCTGATGCGTACAAACATTTTGATGCAAGAGATAAGGGATGGACAAAAGTGATATTGAAGCCCGGAATAAATAAGGGCAAGCTGCATAAAAAAGAAGAAAAAAAAGTAGCTAAAGTGTAGCAGTTTTAGCCTTTTTGAAAATATACCTTCGGCTCCGCCAGCATTCACCACAATCTTTTCTTTTATTTCTGCTTCCTCGTGAAAGCGTTTTACTTCGATTGTTTTAACTGAAACCGGATACTGTTTCCTGGTATCCTAACCCGCCGAGTATCAATCAATGCAGGTAAAACCGAGGCCACGGTGCAAGCTAACAACCTGCATCTTATCGGCGGCCTCCTTGGCCGCGTCAATAGCGGTATCTATCAAATGAACGGGCAGCCTACTGCACAAAATACAAGTGAGTGCGGCGCTGTTGGTAACCTGCCCTGTTTTGGAAATCGGGTCGACGAAGAACCATTTCAGCAATTGGCAACGTTGTGGAAAGTGCCCTGGGGTAAATACCGCATTTGTCGCCGCCTATCTATTGAAACGTGTTTCATTATGCAACTTTTTTAAGTTAAGCAATAGCCAATAGTAAACAGCCAATAATTAGTCCGCAATGTTATAGGGCACCCGGTAATACTGAACAGGCAATAATTGCACCATCGCTACATTCATCAATTCACTTTGTATAGCATCAGTATAACCCGGCCAACCCGCTAATACGTTTTTAAATTTGTGAAAACGGCGTTGGTGAAAGAAAGGTAGAGGTGATTCTGGACACGATTTTTGCGTCGGCATAATCAGGCATACTGCTGATCTTTTTCCATTCCGAATCGCTGCCAAATGATTTCCAGTTACGGTCATGTTCGGCCATGTCATCAAACGTAAGCATGTAGGTTAAATTGGGTCTTAAACCACCGATGATGGTTTCGCCAAAAAATACAGGGGTTAACCCGGTTCTCTTAAAAATATCAATCTCTCCCTGGGCATTAAACATGTCTATTTTCTTTTTGCCTGCATTTTCACCAGCACTTTCATAACGTCGCAACTCAAATATTCTGGCTGTTTTTGCAGGCACTTCCATCACCGGCATGTGAGCGAATGCCTGTAGCAAAGAACTTTCAATCCTTTCGTAGGCGGGCTCAGCCGCGGGTGCGGATAAGTAGGGTTGTGCAGTCTGGTTGTATCTTGTATCACTTGCTAACTTATCGCCGGCAGATAAAAATTGCTGCAGTGATTTAAATGGAATGAGTGCGTATAGCTTAGTTTGCCCTGCTGGCTTTAATTCGGTAAATACGCCAATGTTGCTGATACCAATTTTGTTAAGGGCTGGGATAGCTGCGTTTTCAAAATAGTCTTCCACCAGTTTTTGCTGCGCCTCATCTTTCAGTGTATACACCCGCAATTCATAAAATTCCTGGTGCGATGCTTTCTCCGGGCGTATAATTTCTGAGGCCATAGTAGTTGCAGATGCTAGCTGACTTAGCGTACTACTTAATAAACCTGCCTTAACAAATGAACGTCTTTTCATATAAATAAGATTGAAATAAACTGAATATTTTGATTGTTGTTTTCATTTAACTGAACCCACCCACCCACCTTAATTTAGGTGCTGCGAATATACAATGTTATGTGATGTTGTAGCCCGTTTTACGCATGCGATTAACTTGAAAACAAAACTATTTCAATACTGCATTTCCGAGATGGGCAATATATTGATCTGCTTGCATCCACCGCGACCGAAATTCGAGAATAATGGATGTAACATTCTTACTATTAAATAGTGATGAATGGATTATAATTGACAAATTAGTTTTCTAAGAATGCTACAATTTCATTTTTTGCCGCCAGCACGCCGTCTTTCCTTGATGCAACCTTTCCTAATTTCGTGCTTGTAATTATGGTTGCACCTGCGTTACGTGCTACTTCAACAGTTTTGTCCAAAGATTTATCATCTACCACAATTACTTCAGTAACATGGGGCAATTGCTTTGCTGGGTGAACCAATACCGCAACAGAAGCTTCTTCATTTAATGCAGGTATCATTACTGCAATCATTATTGAAATATTAATTTCAGATTAGCCTGGTTAAGCCTTATTTTCAACCAGTTTTCAATTTTATTTTTTTCTGATTTTGGTATATCTACAGGTATATTTAGCAACACTAAATAAATTTTTGTTTGCTTTGAACTATCACTAATTGATATTGACGGTTCTATAATGGCACTTTTTAATTTGGGGTATTGAACTTTTAATTCAGAATAAACCTGCACACTTAATTTCTGCTGATTATGAAGGCTGTCAAATTTTAATTGTGCCAGATGCAATTGCTTTTCATTAACCTCCAAAGCATTTGTCAACTGATTAAATTGCTCATTCGATTCCTTGTTTTTAGTATCAGATAAATAAGCAAACCCCTGCTTTACTTCCAAAGCCGAACTGTCCAACTGGTAATTTGTCAATAGAAATTTTAGTGATTGTATTTCTTCAGGGGATATTTCTTTACCGCCAAAAACCAATGTGATACTTTCGGCTTTTGCATCAATTTTTTTATTCAATAAATAATCATTGGTAAAATGAGCTTCGTTAGTTATAAAGCGATTAGCATTTTTAGTAAACCTGTTTTGTTGTACAATGTCAAAACCAAAATAAATACTCGGCAATAATGTAAGTAAAACAATAAACCAAACTATTCGCTTAGCTCTTTTCTCAGACTGTACACTATGCAAATCTTTTAATGGAAAATGTAAAAGCCGAATGATAATGAATGTTGACAGGGCTATAAATACAGTATTAATAATGAAAAGATAAAATGCCCCAAAGAAAAAACTCAATTGCAAGGTTGCCAATCCATATCCTGCAGTGCATAGCGGCGGCATTAAAGCGGTTGCAATGGCTACCCCTGGTATTACATTTCCCTTATGTTTGCTTGATGTAGCCAGTATTCCTGCAAGGCCACCAAAAAAAGCAATCAGCACATCGTAAATATTAGGGGATGTCCTTGCAAGAATTTCGGAGTGGGCATCGCTTAAAGGTGACAGCAGAAAGAAAATGGTAGAAGTAGCTAATGCAACGCCGGTAGCTAGAATAAAATTATAAATGGCTTTACGCAGCAATGAAATATC
>JBDUAY010000065.1:0-17733 GCA_040004415.1 Bacteroidota bacterium
TACAGGTTTTTCTATTTTCCGCGTACCACGGTACAATTCATATTCCAGCAGGCGGCAATCAATGGTGCTGGTGTAAAATTCTATTCTGCGCGAAGCCTTCAATCCAATTTTTTTTGCCAGTTCAAGGTTGCCGGTAAATATATACCCGAAATAACCACCACATGATTTTTTCATAAAGTCTCCTATGCGGCTATAGGTTGCTTCCAGCTCAGCAATGTTACCAAGGCGTTCTCCATATTCAGGATTTATGATTAGCACGCCAGGTGGATCTTGTGGAATTTCGGTGTCCGCAAAATCACATACCCGAAACTCAATCATATTAGCAACACCTGCTGCTACGGCATTCTTGCGCGCATTCTCAATTGCTTTTTCACTGTAATCAGTAGCAATAATTCGTAAGCCCGGCACCTCCCTGATTTGTATTTCAAGCAACGCATCTTCCTGCAGATAAATTTCTTTGTCATAATCTTTCAGAAACATAAAAGCATAACTATTTCTGAAAAGGCCCGGCCGCCGGTTTGTTGCTATCATAGCCGCTTCAATAGCCAGCGTACCTGAGCCGCACATAGGATTGATAAAGGGTGATGTGTGATTCCATTTGCCAGCGTAAATAACAGCAGATGCCAATGCTTCCAGCATAGGTGCCTGTCCTGGTATTTTGCGGTAGCCATGCCTGGCAAGCGAGTGCCCCGACGTATCTATAAATATTTCAGCATATTCCTGCTTCCAAAACAGATGTATCACAGCGCCCGACAATTCTGAACCCGTAGCAGGGCGGTTGCCTGTTTTAGTTCTCAACCGGTCAGCGATGGCATCTTTTACCCGTAAGTTTGCGAACATGCTATTATTGATCGTGTCATTCTGTACATTGCTGGTAACAGAAAAATAGCCACCTTCCGGCAAGATATTTTCCCATTCATAATTAACCAAGTTATTATATACATCATCCGGATGGACCGCTTCAAATTGTTTCAAACTAAATAAAACCTGGCTGGCGCAACGCAATTGACAATTTAATTTTATGCAATCATTGAGCGTTCCTTTCAATTGAACACCCGTTATAAAACTATCTGATATCGTGAAACCAAGCGCTTGCAGTTCCTGCAAAAGAAATGGGGTAATACGTTTATGACAGGTTATGGTTATTGAACCAACGGTTGTAAACAAACTCATAGGCGCTAAAGATAAAGGCTAATTGGAAATTTGCTGTAAAAACATACTTTTAAATGAACGGGTAACACGAAAGTTGTATTACAAGGATGTTGGCGTAAATATTTTCGTGTATTTTTAATCAATAAAACTTGTACCATGGCACTTACTATTATTGATGAATACGAAGTGATGTATTCGGCAAACAAATTTGCACCCCGTATATGGTTGAAAAACGCTGGTAAATATATTGGACAGCTTATATTTCATCCAGATGGCACCGTGTTGCCGCAGGACAGTGACACCGGCGGACAAGTAAACATTTATTATCACCTTGAAAGCTACGCACATTGCATTGATTTATTACGAAACGAAAAACCGATGTACCTGCTGTTCAGCGGTAGTGGTGGCGGGTTCGAAAACGGAATCAAGACAACTGCCGAACCAGTAGGTGAGGGAGAGTGATTTTTTAATTTACAGTAAGCGTTCTGACATAACTTACGGTTTATCGCATAAAAAAATGAACCTGGATATTCGTTGCAGAATTTCCAGGTTCATTTTTTATTTGGGTAGATTAATATTGTATTTTACATGCGGCTGTGCTTCATCATAAAAAATGGACGGCAGGTTACTACCAGGCCAACGTATACCTGGCTTAGCTTATCTACCGGCGCATTGGATAAGGTTTGATCCTGGCTGCTTCTCCACGCACGGTCCTTGAAACTACCGGTATACAAGGCTTGTATACCAATGGATGCATGACGTTTCGCTGACGTTGCTGCCAGACCCGCGCCAAGACGATAATTAAAAAAACCGTTTGTGAGATCGAGCGACTTAATACTATTTTGTACGGCTGTTGACGATAACACCGTATTGAAATCAACGCCAGAATTATCCGTGTAAAATCTCGCCTGGTAGGCCTGGTAGCCAATACCTACCAACGGGTACAACGCTACCTTATCACTTTTTATAAAATCATACCCAATATCAGCACCAGCGCCAAGATAACGGATCGTGCTGCTCTTTGCATCGCGGTCGCCACTCATGCTGCTACCCGCCATTAGGGTCATTTGTGAAATAAACTGGTGGTTTTCTTTAAACCACCCCAGTTGCAGAACGCCGGTTGCATCCCTGATTTGTTTGTACTGTGGAAAATTGGCAATACGGCTATTTAATCCATCAAACTTTTGAAAACTTACACCGGCTCCGCGCGACATCTCCGGAAAAAACTCCATTTTCTTATCATCCTGGCCAAAAACAGAGACGCACAGAGACAAAAGAAAAAGTGAAAGAACAATTTTCATAACTTATAGTTTTTGTTTTTTATTATAAATGGACAGTATATTTTACTGGAAAAAAATTTAATAATCTGCCCATATATTATATAGCAGATGTGTGGAATTAATTTCGCATCCTACAAAGCATTTGGTTTAAGTCATTCCTAAGTAACTCATTCGCGCATTATACTACTTCTTAACTGCCGGCACCGATTCAAATTATAAAAATATCATGCCAGATTGGTTATCGGTTACCGGGGTTCGTGAACGAATCTGGTACTGCAACCAAAGAACCAGAACAACAGTACGTTGCTTATGTTCATTTGGATTCGTTAATAATATACATTAAGAAATATTTGTTGTTTGCATCTAATACGTAAACCCCTGCACCAATAGCGGGCAGGGGTTTGGCAACGGACAAGGTATATGCGCCGCTTTTGATCTGATTAATAAACAGTGTCGTCTATCTTTCTAACACCCTGTTCCTCCGGGGCCGCCAAAATAAAAATATGGGTTCCATGAACCGCCTGACAGAACATTTATTTTATAGCATGCCGGCGAGGGTTGTGACGCAGTCAGCTTTGCATTGATGGCGCCGCCGGTAGTTGGGTAATAGTAGATGTTACGATGGAAAGCTGCTTTACCAAAACTTTCTGCAGCAAAATGACCGCTGCCCATCGGGGGCCATGAAGTAGTGCCAACCACCTCACCGCCATAATCAATTTCCTGGGCAAAGGAAGCCATTTGTCCACCCGCAAAAAGCGAGGTTGGATAATAGCCAATCGCCTGCGCTGCAGATGTTCCCCTTAAGTATAACCACCAGTTTCCTTTATATAAATACCAGGCATATTCAAGTTCATACTGCGCACCGTTGTAAATGCTTACGGGACTTAACGACCCGCCAATGGTATACGCGTGATTGGTTTGAACAAAGGCTGCTTTATCAAGATTGTAATTGCCCGTATGGTTATAGCCGTCTGCGGTCCAGTAAATAAACAAGCATGGCTTTGATGTATTGTATTTACCCGGATACACCTGCCATCCGCATTCTACTGTTTGTAAGCGGGCGCCGGAACCACCAACATACCAATGCTGCGACAAAGAAAATATCTGGTTAGAACCGATCGGAGGCTGCCATACGCTCAGGAAACTGTGACCACCAAGATTTGGAACAGACTGGTAAGCATGTGCATATTTATGCGTGGCGGGTACCGCGGAAGCAATGGTATCTTTTTCCAGTAATTTTTTTCCGCCGCCGTGTCTTGGGTGCCCGCCTTCACCGAAAGGGCTCTTGTGGAAATAGCGATCAAGTGTTTCAAAGCGAGACATTTCTTCCAGCGTTACCCGGCGGATTGGTATGGAGCCAGGAGGACAGTACAAAGCATTTCCATGCCGGTCCTTTTTATCGGACGAAAGTTGTGCAACGATTTCAGTCGTTTTCTCCGCAGCGCCTGTGTGCGGCATATCTTCGGGTGACGGCATGTCTGGTGCGGTTGCTGCTTTTTTACCAGTATTCTTTAAAGAAGGTTGCTGATCAACAGGCACGCAATCCCATATCTGCCCATCTTCATCCATAAAACTATGATGTACTGCCATACCCTGATAATGTCCAATAAGAAACTTTCTCATTTCCTCAAATTTGTCCGCACTGGTTACTTTGGCAGACGGACCTGCAACAGAGGCCATTTGCACTTTTTGCAGCGATTGAAAAAATGCATCAAAAGGAATTAAATCTTGTGCCATAGGTGTTATTTTTTTTGCCTACTCTTGGTTCCCGTTTTCGGCTTGCCGGGCTATTTTTTTTGAATAAAAGATTGCCAGGGGTAATGGTGGTTACCCAAAAAACATATTTTGTGGAACGTGTTTTTACTGCTTGTACATGCAGCCCTAATCAGTTAATTAAAAGCGGGGGTTCAATAGCCTTACGCAGGAAATAAGTTTCAACGGGGAGTGCAGAATAAATCTTTGTGAAGGTAGATCGCCCTGATAAGGTTGACAATTACCTGAAAGTGGTATTTTGAAAGTTTTAACAATAGCAGAAGCCAGGATTATCCTGGCAAATGATGTGCGCAAATGCCTGCATGTTATAGATGAGAACGGGGCTGCCACGCTGCCGGCAGCCCATGCCCGGTCATTACATAAGATTTTTTTCAGGCGTTACAATTGCCCTGCCAGCGGATGCAGCCACGGTTGACGATACGGTCTTTGTAAAAGTTTAGTTGCTTCCGCATCGCCCGTAATTTCTTTTTTAACAGGGTCATAAGACAAAGGGCGGCCCAGCTTCATAGAAAGGTTAGCAATGATGCAGCTGGCGGTAGAAATGTGTCCTTGTTCAATGTCGGCGACCGGCTTTATGTGGCGGTCAATAGCATCCAGAAAATTAAGCATGTGCCCTCTGGTGGCAGGTGCAGTATGTATTTCAATATCAGGTTCAGTAACATCTGCAGGGTACTTATCTTTTTCCAACACAACATCGCGGTGAATTTTTTCACCCGCGCCGGCAGGTATAAAATCATACTGCATAACATCGGCACACAGTGTTCCTTTGTCCCCAAATATTTTAAAGGCCCAGGGATATTTTGGATCGTCTGCGGTGCCCCAGGTACGATGCTGCCACACGCAATTCAATTTATCATATTCAAAGATGGCATGCTGTGTATCAGAAATATTACTTTTTCCTGCGTTTGGTAAATAAATTCCGCCGGTTGAGTTAACGCGGTTTGGCCAGCCAAGGTTCAGCATCCAGCGTACTGCGTCAAACATATGAATGCACATATCGCCCATAATTCCATTACCATATTCCATGAATGCGCGCCACCAACTCCTGTGTGGTAACCCATCGTATGGCCGCATGGGCGCGGGACCAGTCCACATTTCATAATCTAAAAAATCAGGTATTGTTTGTAACGGAGGATTGCTGTTGTTGCGCATATGATAATAACAACACATTTCCACGTGCGATACTTTACCTAACAGTCCTGCATCAACGATATTTTTCTTTGCATCTATTAAATGCGGTGTACTTCTTCTTTGTGTACCCACCTGTACTACTTTATTATATTTTCTTGCGGCAGCCACCATCGCTTCACCTTCCATTACATCTGTGCTGATGGGTTTTTGTACGTATACATGTGAACCCGTCTTCAATGCATCAATGGTTTGCAATGCATGCCAGTGATCGGGAGAACCTATCAATACAATATCCGGCTTTTGTTCATTGAGAAGATTGCGGTAGTCGCCATACAGTTGTGGCCGTTTGTTATTGGGGAGCCGCTGGCTAACCATATCAGCGGCATGATCCAGTTGGTGCTTGTCAACATCACAAAGCGCTATTATTTCAACAGGCGCAACCTGCATTAAGCGGAACAGATCACTTTTGCCATACCAGCCGGTTCCTATGAGCGCAATACGGCGTGTTGCAGGCGGCTGTGTAAAATTCATACCATTGGCGCGAAGTGTTGCAAAGGCAAGTGCTGCAGAGGCTCCTTTAATAAAATGACGGCGGTTCATATTTGATGATGGCATAATAAAATCAGTTAGAAGATAAAGTTATGATGAACCACGCAAACATGCCGTAGCCATTTTTTTACAGATCTGCTGGTGAGTGCCAACAGCACGTTATCGTACTACTCAATCTCGATATCATATTTAAGCAATAAGCCAGTAACTCCCGGATAAGAAAATTTTGCTTTTTTGATTTTATTCATCTCCGGATCAAACGCATAATTTCTTGCTGTACGAAAATCAGTTTTCTCTAAAACAGATCCAACAAATGCAGCATTCATCAAATCACAATTTTTAAAATTAGCCATGGATAAATCTGTTTCCGTAAAGTCTGCATCTTTTATGGAGCAGCCGTTAAACACAGTCTTTTTCATTTTCTTCTGAAAAAAAGAAGAATAATCAAGTGGAGAATTTTCAAAGCTGACTGCAAATAGGAAATTTGAACACCTGCTAAAATCGATACCGGTCAGTTTACAATCTGTGAAGCGTATATTTTTTAGCCCGGTATTTTCCATGATGGCCAAAGAAAGATTGCAACCTTTAAAAATACAATCCAGGAAATCAAACTGACTGATATCGGCTTTTGTGAAATTGCAATTAATGAACGTGCAGCCGGTATATTCTTTTTTTGATAGTTTTTTTTCTGAAAAATCAATATTGTCAAATGTCTGGTCTTCGTGCAATGTTATATCCATGTATACTGCTTTTTTGTGGCTCAAATCTATATCCTGGAAAATTGCCAACCAGTTTAAAGGTAGGAGAAAGGCGTTTTTTCGTCTTCAAAATGAATTTGCACCGGTTATGTAATCTACAACTAAGGTGAAATGTTTAGCGGAAAAACACCATAAAACATAGCGGCGAAGGGTGCAAAACGTGCCGGGATATGTTTATAATTAGTTGTGATTGAATAGATAACGTTTAGAAAAAACACTTATTACCGTATTTTCAGCAGCATACCGGGCTGGTATATTTTCGATAAACGACGTGTTATCTACGGTAGATACTTCGGCAATTACTTGTTGACATAAAAGATAATTGCAAACTTGCATAAGAATTCAGAATAACTATTTAACCTGTTTTTCTGATACATAATAATCCATATTTCCTGCTGGAAGATCCTATTAAGTGAACAGCAAACGAAAACGTACCCTCATGACAACTTTTACCACCAACGTGCACGCACCAGTTGCTGCGCGAAGGCAAACAAACAGAATGCAATTTCTTTATTATGTAAAGATTTGTTTTTTACTATTCCTCTCTGTTGCAGGTAGAAATTATTTCTCCAACGCGCAATGTGTAGCCCCTTATATGAGTTTTCATAGTCCTGTATTAATCGCAGGTACAGATCACCAGCCCGGAGCCGTATATCTTTTTCCTGAAGTGATGCCTGGTGTTGATGCCAATATAAAAATTGTTGATTTTGTGGGCGGTGCTCAACTCTGGAATATTGATGACAGTACGGGCGCTGGTTATTATGATGCTTTTCAACCGTATGTGGTAGCACCAGCTGATTCTGTTTCATATGTTGACTGGGAAATATCTTTTAAGGTTGAAGGTACTACTACCGATACCACCTTAAATTGTTTTGCTGTCACAGGCGTTGATGTGGATGGCAACGGATCAAGTTTGCAGGAGTTTATTGAAGCGGCTACGCCTGGTAGTTATGCGCTTGATGCAAATACCATATTGAATTTTTCTTTTGACGGTGTGCGCAGCAAAGCAGTTTCACTTGTGGATAACGTTCCTTTGATAGATACTGCACACCGGGAAGCCATGTTCCAGATGAATTTTACGAATATTTCCAGGTTGCAGTACCGTAACGGGGCTATTTCTACCTATAGCGGGGATATGGTAAGACAAACCTGTATTTACTTTAAATCTTTCTTTGATAACTATTCGCTGTTGCTGCCTGTTAAAATGATTTCGTTCACGGCTCAGCAAAATAGTGAATCTGTTTCACTGAAGTGGTCGGCCACCAATGAAAAAGACTTAACATATTATGTGGTTCAGAAAAGCGACAATGGCAGCAGCTGGAAAGATATCCAGAACGTAATGCCCGGGATTTCCGCTACGAACAATTATTTTATTACAGATGCCGGTAAAACTACGGCTGCCACTTATTATCGTTTGAAACAAATAGAAAGAAATGGCCAGGCTGTTTATTCAAAAGTATTGAAAGTGAGCATGGGAAATATTAATGCGGGAACTATTACAAATAACACAGTAGTAAAAGACGCTATCAATCTGCAAATAGCGTCCCTTACCAATGATATTTATAATGTACAGGTATTTGCTGTAAACGGTGTTAAGATAAAACAACAGCAAATTGCTATTGTTGCCGGCTTCAATACGGTATCAGTGGATATGCCTGCAGTTTCCGGAAACGGTTTGTATGTACTAACTGTAATGAACAACCGGGGTGAAATAATTCATCATTCTAAATTCGTCAAAAATTAATCACCACTAAATTTTTATAAAGATTTTATTCGTTTTCGTTTCTCACTTAGTTATAAGGCCCGTTTCTACGGGCTTTAGCTGTTTATATACTTGCTGGCGGGAACAAATTCTATCTGAGTTTAAAGATAACGCCCAATTGAAAATCGGTAACGTCATAGCCAGCTTCTGCGTTAAAGCCAAACCTGGGTGAAACAAAATATGAAGCGCCTATAAAAGCCCCCAATACAGGAATGACGTTGTTGTAACTGTAGCTGTCGTTGTGCCTGTAACCGTAATGATGAACGCCAATTCCTGCAGACAGTCCTGCATACGTGTCAAGCCCACGTACTTTCCATCCATAATGCCAGGCAGACCTCATGGCTAACACCGCTGTTTGCGTGCGATAATCGTCATAATAGCCACCGTTAGAAAACGAAGCGCCGGTTTCAACACCCAGTGTAACAGTGCCCGGACCTGCATGCCATAAACCCCATTCTACCGCCGCTTTAATTCCCAAAGGAGAATTATAATAATCGTTTCTGTATTCACTTCCAACGCCTATTCCGGCATTAAACGTTACGCTGCCCACGCTTACCGGTGCAAGGGGGCTGCTGTTACCTCTTGATCTTAATTGTGCCAATGAATGTTGCGTAAGCGTTATACAAAATGATGCGGTTAACAGGGCGGTAAATAATATTTTTTTCATAACCGGCCTATTGACAAATACAGTGCCATGAGAGGTTTAACGCATGGGTGGGAAATACAGTAATTAAATCTTTTATAACATGTGGAATTTATTTCGCAAAAGTATTTTGTGCACTACGCAATAACAACTCTTTATTTGATGATTGCCAATATTTACTCCCTGGTATTCAACATAAATCTTGAGTAGCAATATTTTTTACTCCTTTTTCCCTTTGCGTCTTCGCGTGGAAAAAACGAAAAGTTTATTGGTTTGTCTTTTTAGGCGCAGCGTGTATTAATTCCAAACCCGTTGCACTCCGCGGTTTAAAACCCAACCAGGCATTTTGATTGGCATTTTCTTTTAAGTCCAGGTACTTTCCAAAATCTTTTTGTTTAAGATACACACCAAGAAAAGCAGTTACAAAATGCTGGTTGATATTATTGATTTTATATTCGTTCCAGGAAGGTTCTGCATAATGATAATAGTCATCCATTTTTAAACCAAGCCTCATTGATTCAGGCGGGGGAGGATTCGGTGCTACATTATGCCGCGCATTTTCATACGTCAGCAGGTAACGGTCAGCATTCACCGCAGCATTATAAATTGCCTTCGTTCCTTTTTCATAACCAGATACATCGTCCATGCTTCCAGCAACAAAAAAGGTCGGAACGTGAAGTCCTTCGAGGCCCGTGCTGTCCCATACGCCCCGCTCCATGCCCCAGGGCGCAAAAGCAACAACTGCTTTGATACGTTTATCCTGTGAAGCAATAAATGCAGGGTTATTGGTAAGACGTGTTTCGATAGCTTTATTTCCGCCTGCAATGGTGCTGTAGAAGCCTGCAAGCTTGTTGCTATAACCCGCGCCTGCCGCATTTAAGACGCCGTAGCCGCCCATTGAATATCCAATCAGCCCGGTGTTATTAGCATCTGCCAGGCCGGCAAGAAAATTATTACTGGCTGGTTTACTGAATGCTGCAACCTGGTTTAATACAAATAAAATATCAGTTGCACGGTTAAGTAATGTACTGGCGAAGCCCGCCTGGTCTGCATGTGTTGACTCAGTATGATCGATGGCTACCACCACATAACCTTTCGATGCGAGGTTTTCTGTGAGGTATGTCAGCAGCACTCTTGAGCCCGGATAACCATGGGACACGATGATAAGTGGAAACGGAACGTTCGATAATTGTGGCAACGCGTCGCGAAGGCTCCGTCCAAAAAAAGTAAATGGCTTTAACGGACGCGTGCTATCGGTTGCGCTGCCCATTATATCAGTATAAGTAGTTAGCTCTTTTTTACTAGCTGGAATGACGGCAGGATACCATATTTCTACTTTCAATGGCCGGTTGTACATGGGCGCTGTTCCGTCCTTTGCTTTTAAAACATTGAGCTGATTATTATTTACCCACTCCATGGTTCGGACACCTACTGCGTATTCTCCTCTTGGTGACAATGCCGGGGCATCAGGTAGTGCATCTCCATAAATAAAATTGTCTGATGATTGAGCTGATAAATGAAGTTGCAAACTACAAATGAAAATCAGGAAACAGAGTGGTCTGATTTTTAGCAGGCAGGCAATGTGTTGCATGGAAAAGTATAAAAAAGTTAAAGTATCGTTGTTTAATAGTTTAAAGATATGAAGTTTAAACATGCTCGCTTCGCGCAGCAAAATATGTGGTTTTCCGGATCGTAAATACACCTTAAAAAAGCGTACTTGTGAGTATTGCAGTAAAGGCAGAAATGGAGTTGTTTTACACTATCCTTATGAAAAACAAAATATCCAATATCCTATGAAACTTATGATGTATATCGGTAACGACCTGATTGAAGCCATTCCGCTTGACCAGGAAAATATTCCCAAGCGTGGTTACCTTGGCAGCATTAAGCGCAGCCTGAAAGAAAAATACCGGGAAATGCTAATGCAGTTTGCTGATCCGCCTGAATTTTTAGTAATTAATGCGGGATGAATAAATAATTAAATTGCATAATGAAGCATTCATTTCAAAATTAAATCCTGCCATTATTGAATGATTAGTCATGGATGCTTTCTATTTGAATTTTTTCCGAATGCAAAAGACCATAATCTCAATATTTTTATTTCTGCAACAAAAAGAAACCCGGTTATGCGGCGTAAATAAAATGTTCCTTACATCTTTTCCTCATTGTTGACAGCCTTACGCATATTTATATTTTCATTTGTACTGTACAAATAAAAGCGATCTTTTCAATACTATCGCAGTTTTATACCAAACTGATTTTTTGTCCTGTAGCCGCCGCTTCATAAATGCTCATTAATATTTTCATGTCGCGCACGCCTTCAGGGCCGGTAATATGTACAGGGAATTTTCCGGTGTCAATAAATGACTTGCATATTTCTTCCATCATAGCCGTCTGGTGGTGTACAACCGGCATATTTAAGGGGCCTGCATTGGTGCTGCCTTTTATCGGGCCGTAACTATATGCCGGACTTAACTGTATCCATCCTTTTGTTCCAGAAACATATAATTGTTCAATGTTAGACCGGTATGAACTGAAACCGTTTATCGTAGCATTACCCGGAAATTCCAGTTGCCATGAGATGGATTGTTCCACATCTTTAAACACATCTTTGTCGGTTATTGGTCCATACTGTGCCGTTACTGACAACGGCTCTTCACCCGTAACGTAACGTGCGGCCTGTACGCAGTAAATACCTACATCCATCAGCGGCCCGCCGCCTGCCATCGCTTTTTTTAACCGCCACTGTGTTGGGTCACCAATGGTAAAACCAAAATTGGTTTGTACAAATTTTACATCACCAATAATTTTCTCGCGGCATTGGCGCACTATTTCTTTGGTAAAAGGCTCGAAATGCAACCGGTAACCAATGCCCAGTTGCACGTTTGCGTCCTGGCAGGCTTTTACCATGTCTTCTGCGTCTTTTACTGACGTTGACATTGGCTTTTCACACATTACATGTTTGCCGGCCTTCGCTGCCCGTATTACATATTCTTTGTGCATTGAATTGGGCAGCACCACGTAAATGATATCAACATCTTTGTTTTTTGCTATCTCATCAAAATTCTGGTAGTTGTAAATATTCTTTTTATCAAGGTTATATTTTTTTTGCCATTCATCTGCTTTCGCAGGTGTACCTGTTACGATGGCTGCTAAATAACAATTGGTGGTTTTTTCCAGCGCCACAGCCAGCTGATTTTTTGCGTAGCTTCCAAGCCCAACAAGCGCCACGCCTAATTTCTTACCATCTTTTACAGAAGGTTTCGCCGGCATTGCAATTGCATCAGCTACTGTTAAAGCGGCAATGGTAACGCCGAGGCCACCACTCATTTTTTGTAAAAAATCGCGACGGGATTGATTGTGTGGCATAGTAGATTAATTTAAGAGGAATACATTTTGGTAGCGTAATTTAAGATAACAGGACATATTTTATTTATTTTTTTTCTTTTGTGAGGAGATTGACAGGGTTGATACTATTTAACCTCTTATAAGTAATACTAATTTTGCCATTCCAGGATATGGTGTTTAAATGTTTTTATGTTATGAAGTTGGTTTTGTGCCCTGACGGAATGCGTTTCTTAACCAATGGCTAACAAAAACAGGCGCTACATTTATTCAGCGCCCTTTATTAACATAAAATCAATAAGCTATGGAAGAAATTGAAGTTCCTACCGAACACCTGCATGAAGCGATAGGTGAAAAAGCCAAAGAACATGAAACTGGATGGAGCATGTATGTGGCCGTATCAACCGCAATGGTGGCCGTACTGGCAGCATTAGCAGGTTTGATGGCAGGCCATCATTCTAACGAGGCTTTGATTGATCAGATAAAGGCTTCTGATCAATGGGCCTATTACCAGGCAAAAGGCATTAAAGCGGAAATAAAAGCATTGGCGGTGAATGGTGCTGTTGCAGATAAAGATGCGGTAGAAAAATATAGAAAGGAGCAGGGGGAAATCAAAGAAAAAGCAGATGAACACGAAAAGGCATCAGAAGCGCATCTGGCCCGGCATGTTTTTCTCGCCGGTTCGGTTACATTGTTCCAGGTAGCCATTGCTGTTTCTGCTATCGCTATTTTAACCAGGCGAAAAATACTGTGGTTTGCAGGTCTGCTTTTTTCTGCAGTTGGAATTGTGTTTTTTATCTTGGGAATTTTGTAAAGATTCGCTCGATAAACTAAAAATTACTTTCAACTGATGGGTTTAAATAAATGTGATGTTGTCAGTTCGTCGTCCTCTGTGGTAAAAGTCAACCAAACTAAAACCCCCGCAACGGAAACTGTGTTCGCTGCAGCCAGTTGTCCTTTGGGTATTTGGCTTTTTTGCTAACGGCGTGAATAGAATATGCCTGGCGCGAATGCCCGCTGGTATTGGGTTTGCTGTAATGCGGCAGCAGGCCGTCTAACACGATACAGGTTCCTTTTTTTACCTCCAGTGGTTGCATATCATCCACCAGGATTGGTGAGGTATCGAGCTTTTCCATGGCAGTTCCGGTGCCTTTGCGATGAAATTTCTCGCGCAATGGAGTATAGTGACCGCCTGGTTTTGCCCAGAGGCAGCCGTTTTCTATCGTTGCGTCTTCCAGTGCAAACCATAAACCAATACAGGAATCCGGTTCAGTATATAAAAAAGTAGAATCCTGGTGCACATCAACCACGCCGCCAATTTTTGCATGTTTGAAAATAAACATACTCTGAATAATTACATAATCATCGAGCCCCAAATCAAGCGCCAGCTGTTTTATTTGGACGGAACGGGAGAATGCATCAAAATCAGGATCAAGATCATGCAGGGCATGACCGATTTTATTCAATGAATTTTCTACCGGTTGGCGAAGATGCCCATTTTCATCAAAAGCATCTTTCTCAAAAAAGAACGAAATATTATCGCCGGAGGCAAGAAAATAATCATCGCTGGTTCTTACCTGTTCATTGGTTTGAAAAATAGATGCGTGGCCTTTATAATCGAACCCACGTGCCAGTTCCGCTGCGCGATCAATTAATTTATCGCATTCCAGTGCAGTATAAAACCCTGGGATGATAAGAAAGCCGTTGGTATCGAACTCCGTTTTTAATGCATTCATCCGGTAATTTAAGAAGAAATATACAACGATGAATTAAAACAGAACAAAACGACCACAGTCTTTGAAGACCGTGTGTTTTGAACTGTAAATACTACGCAGTTTTAATCTCCCCACGCTTTTTTCAAAAACCCCATAATATAGCCATTGATTTCTTTTCGTTGCGCATCATTGGCATTATTGCCCATATCATTATGTATTGTATTGGGCAATTTGACTATTTCGATTTTGTATTTTTCCTGTTCTTCCTGAGTTGGCAGAACGCCATCATCTGCAGGTTGATCGCTGGAACGTATTGAATATAGCTTAGGTTGATTTGTTCTTGGAATGGTTACCCTGCGATTATCAAGCGAAATAACTTTATCAACCAGTTCAGGATATTTTTGCGCAAATAACATAATCATATCACCACCATTCGAGTGGCCCATTAATATGACATGTTTATAATCCAGTGCAGGGTTTGATTTTTTTAATTCCGTCAGTACAAATAAAATGTTTTCCACGCCGCGCTCCCAGTTTGTTCTTCTAACAATCTGCGGAATACCAGTAGTTGATAGCAGGCTATCGGTGGGCAATTCGTGCTGGATGCTGGCAACAAAATACCCCCAGGCGGCCAGATTTTCGGTGATGTATGAATATTTTTTGCTTGCGCCTGGCTTGTTTGCGTTGTATCCATGACTAAAAATAATAAGTTTTTCATGGGCTGTTTTTTTATTTGCATTTGGCAAATACAGTGTGACCGGGATGGAACGGTTTCTGGAAGAATCAAATAAATTCAGGCTGTCTGTTGTAACATCAAGCGTTTGCGCCTGAACACGTGCGTTGAAAATTAGCAGTAATAAATAAATGAATATTGGGATACGTCGAATTGTATTCATTTCCAATTTCTGGACAGCGTTATGTTCAGCTATCCGGCATAAATATAGATTAATCTGCAAATAATTTGTTTCGGATTCTGGGTACAGCTGCAAGTCAGTAAAATTTATACAAATTTTAGCCCTGACAATAAAAAAGGTTGCAGGATAATTCCTGCAACCCAATCATAGCTATATTTTTTTAAGTGATTAACTAATAAGTGAAAATTATTCTTTTGAAAATGTTTATTTTTTAAACTCTTCCATGCTTTCTGTCTCGTTGCCATCAACCTTAATTTTCATGCTGTATTCGTCATTGTCTATATGAACAATATACACCGTTCTCTGACTAACCGTGATCTCTTCAACCAGGTTAATATTGTATCCGATGTATGTACTCTGTATTGTTCTTTTTACATCAACGGGCATATTAGCTACAGTGTAAGTACGTTCTGTGTATTGCCACTCACCTTTATGGTTGTAACCAATTTTGAACTGAATATTTTTTTGAACAAACTTGGTAGCATAACCATCTGACAATTGCTCCCATTTAGCGTTTTCAACAGTGCTGAATTCCTTTTTGAAATTCTTAAGCGCGCGTGCATCAACACCGGCTTCAGTAGCGCTGTTATTGCTATTGTTATCGTTGGCAGTCATGATAACTGTATTTGAAGCAAACAAGGCATTTGATTGTGCCTGTGAAGTATTAGCAGAGGCAAGAATTAATACTAACGCGGCTAAAGACAAACTAATGTTTTTCATTTTTGTTTTTTAATAGTTACGGATTTATTTTATGCGACTTTGTGAGCTCAAAAGTACTCAGCAAATTCATTTTTTTTTGTCCTTTCGATGAATGGACGGCTTTTTACGATGAATTGTGTTTTGGTAGTTATTGCACGATGTGTTCTGGCGGATAATTACGCAGCAATGATTAGGATACATACGAATAATTTGAATTTACACTTATAAATAATGTTTCAGCCATGCACAGGCATCATTGTCGTTAGTAAATGATTTCATTGGAATGGGTGGCGTTTTCACACCAAATAAAATGTTCATGATAAACTTTGCCAGGCCAGGTTTTTAAATCATTGCCATGGCGGCATAGATATTGGGCAGTTGTTCGGCAGAAAATTTGCGCGTCTCCTTATCTGGCACAGGAGAATTGCACAGGTAAATAAGCAGTGGAACTTTTTTGCCGCCTGTTATCTGCTTCACAAGAGCAATGTTTTCGGAAATATTTTTAACAGTGCGTTTTGGATGTTTAGACCAGGCGTAGAAAATGCCATTGCCGTTCAGCCAATAATCTGCTATCTCCTGGTATAAGCTGTATATCGCCTGGCAGTTTCATTTGAAGTGATCAATATTTAAGATACATAATATGATTTGGATTCGAATGTGTTTCTGAAATTATAAAATCTTCGCTTGCGATGGGCGTAAAACCTGCCTTTGTATAAAACCTGATGGCGCGCTCGTTTATTTTCCAAACGTATAGCCACATACCTTGTTGACCTGCATTTTTTGAAACATCGGTATTAAATGAAAAAAGCGACGCCCCCAATTTAAGATCATGAAATGATTTTAAGAGATACAGTCTTTCCATTTTTGTAACAGAATGTGTTTCTATCAGAGGATAAACCTTGTTGAAAATAATCTTCGAATAACCAGCTGGTTGTTCGTCATAATAAATGATATAGAAAATATTTTCGATATCGCTCAATTCTTCCTTAATTGTTTTATCAGTAAGCTTCGTTGCAAGATAGGAGGCAAGTGAATCAGCAGGAACGCCGGTTTCATGCGTTTCTATAAACGCTTTTATCGCAATCTCTGCGAGTAATGCTGCATCATCTGGTGAAGCTCTTTTAATTGTAATCATACTGTGAAAATACAAATTGTACAGATTGACTGGGATGCGGTCTTGTTTTGCCGGGGAAACACAGCAGGTAAATTACAGCCAGATAACCTGTTTTGAAAAAGAACAAAAAATATTAACAGAAACAAGTTCATTTATGCTACATTTAATTATATACAACGCTCCGTTATGAAAAAAATATTACTATTCCTTTTCGTATTCAATAACATCATTGCCCGTGCGCAAAGTTTTGAAGGAACCGTCACGTGGTCTGTAAAGTATGAAATAGCAGATCCGGCGAAAAAAGCTGAGATGGAAAAAAATCAGAAATCATTGAGCGATCCGGCCAACCAGGCAAAAATAAAGCAGCTGCAGGATCAAATGAATACCCCGCAGATGAAGTCTTTGATGGACGCAAATCCGCAGATGAAGGCTACGATGGAAAAGAATTTAAAAATGCTGCAGGGTGCTGACCCAACAGCTTCTGTAATGCCAACAAGTATGATAATAAAAACAAAAGGCAGCAATTCCATTTCTACAATGGATGGCGGTATGATGGCCACAGAAACACTGTACCAGGGCGATAAGAAGCAAGGTTACATTTTGAACAGGAGCGCAAAAACGTTTACAAAACTTCACCAGGACAGTACAATGGCCAGAAGACCCGATACCCTGCAACATAAAGTAACAAAAACCAGTGAAACAATGAAAATATTGAATTACAACTGCACTAAATATATTGTTACCATTATAACCCGGGGAGATACCATCAACCAAATTTTCTGGACAACCACCGACGCAACAGGACTTGATATGAGGAGTTTATCGAAACAAAAAATGGGCAATAGCGGCCAGCCGATGTTTTATGATGGCATCAGTGGTGTGCCATTGCGTATAGAAA
>JBDUAY010000413.1:0-5223 GCA_040004415.1 Bacteroidota bacterium
TTATAATAACATTGATCTCTTTGCACCGCCTTACATTGGAAACATTGGTGTATTCAAACCTGCTGTCGTTGTTTATCACCAGTGTATTTGTTCTGCTAAAAGGATGGACTCATTTATGGGCCTGGAAAAACAAAACAAGAAGCGGAATTATGGAGCTGTATCATTTTGGCAAATACAGCGTGCTGGGTAATATAAGTGCCTATTTATTACGGGCGTCAGATAACTTTATCATCAATGCTACACTGGGCGCCGGGGCTGTGGCGCAATACAGTATTGGCCTGCGGTTGCTGGAAGTAGTTGAAATACCCTTGCGCAGCTTTATTGCTACTGCTATGCCATCTATGTATGCGGCGTTTAACAGGGGTGCCAAAACGGAACTGATTTACACCATGAAGAAGTATGCCGGCCTTTTAACGATCGCCCTGATTCCGGTGTGTATTGGCTCCGTAATATTTGCAGAGCTAGCCGTGTATCTGCTGAGCGGCAAGCAATATGTTGGTACAGAAGCCGCCACCGTGCTACGTTTGTTTATGACTTTTTCTTTATTATTTCCTGCCGACAGGTTTATTTCTCTCGGGCTTGATGCAATACACAAACCCAATATCAATTTTATAAAGATACTGGTGATGCTGGCGGTCAATATAATTACCGATTTTGCCGGCATT
Organism: Bacteroidota bacterium; assembly: GCA_040004415.1. Classification (GTDB taxonomy): domain Bacteria; phylum Bacteroidota; class Bacteroidia; order Chitinophagales; family Chitinophagaceae; genus JACMLD01. The sequence goes on from JBDUAY010000413.1 coordinate 666, forward strand.
GCCATTTTTGGAAATGTAAATGGCGTTGCACTGGCTACGGTTTTCCCGGTTCTTGTAGGTATTTGGATAGGTTATGTTGAACTAAGAAAATATGAAAATTTTAAGCTGCTTCAAATACCTGTTGTTGGCTATACCGAATTGAAAATATTTCTGCATGAAAAATTGAATATGAAAAAAACATTCCTGCCCTGAGGTATCCTGGCGAAAGTGGGGCATTTCAGGGGTTATATTAATCATCAGCAATAACGGTACTGCAACATCCTGTTACCCATTGCCTGCTTCCGCAATCGATTGCGGAAATAATTAGTCTAAATGGCTCAACATTTTTATTTTTGTAGGGAGCTTCCATAACTAAATTAAATACTGCTGTATGAAGAAAACGACGATTGCCGTCAGAATACTATTTCTGATCTTTTTTGTATTATCCTCTTTCTATTATCTGCGGGCACAGGACAATGCCATTGCAGTCAGCTCAAAAAAGTCAAACTACCCGGGCGCAACAAATACAGGTTCTGGTGAAACATCACCGGATAAAAAGCTGGTGGTTAATGTAACTGGAAAAGTGACTGGCGAAAATGGCCAGGGTCTCTCTGGCGTAACCGTAAGTATTAAGGAACAAAGTGCAAGGGCGGTCACTACCGACGCAAATGGTTCCTTTACCATTTCTGTTCCAACAGGAAAAGAGACGCTTGTATTTACCTACATTGGATATACGGCACAGGAAATAAGCCTGAAGGATCGTACAAGCATTGCTGTGGCAATGGTACAGGAAAACAAGGCGCTTGAAGATGTAGTGGTAGTTGGCTACAACACCGTTAAAAGAAAAGATGTAACAGGCTCTGTTGCCGGTATTAACCAGGCAGACATTAAATCACGACCGGTAGCCAATGCAGTAGAGGCAATGCAGGGAAAGGTTGCGGGTGTTGATATTTCCAGCAATGAACGCCCCGGTACAATTGGTAATATTAGCATCAGGGGGGTTCGTTCTCTCCTTGCATCAAGTGCACCTTTATTTGTTGTAGACGGAATACCGCTGATTAGCGGTGGAATAGATAATTTTAATCCTCAAGACATAGAAGCAATCGATGTCTTAAAAGATGCATCTGCAACAGCTGTTTATGGTAGCCGGGGTGCTAATGGTGTAATCATTGTTACCACCAAGCAGGGTAAAAAAGGTAAAGTAACGCTTAACCTTAATAGCTCCGTTAAATTAGACAATCTGCAGGATAGTGAAAAAATGTTTAGTGCAGGCGATTATATTACTTTTCGCAGGTGGGCTTACTATTATGCTGGTTTAAATAATACAACAGGTGTTAGCACCAACCCCAGGGGTGATCAGCCAACGATTGCTACCGATAGAACTTTTTTTAATGCAACCGGCGATCCCGCTGCCTTTGCTAATTTAATGAAAGGTTGGGCCAGCGGCACATGGAATGGCGACGCTGTTACAACAACCGACTGGAGAGGATTGGTAAAGCAACAATCTGTTACCAGCGATAATATTATGAGTGTTAGCGGCGGTAGCGATAAAATAAAAGCGTACGGCTCTTTTGGTTATTTAAATAATACAGGAACTATCAAAGGCCAGTCTTTTAAAAGATATTCAGCTAAAACAAATATAGATATACAAGCTACAAAATGGCTTTCTTTTGGAAGCAGCCTGAACATTTCTTACTCCAACCAGCAATATGGTCAATCAACAAGAAGTGTAGGAACTGTTGGAACACCTGCCGGCGGTTTGTATGAATCTGCCAGGTCTTTATTTCCTTATGCAGTACCTTATGATTCTGCAGGCAACAGGATTATTTTTCCGGGTGGTGATAACTCCTGGAAAAACGTAGTAGGGGAAGAGAATTATAATATAGACCAAAGAACTACGCTGAGGGCATTTGGTAGTTTGTTCACCCAAATAGATTTAGGGGCTATTTTCCGGCCATTAAAAGGCTTAAGATACCGTATGAATTTTGGACCTGATATTTCAAGTTATACTGATGGGGTTTATGTAGATTCTAAATCTGTAGCCAATGGATCAGGTACCGATAACCCTGCTAATAGCATAGCCTCTCTTTTAAAAGGTAAGGCAGTTTCCTATACGCTGGATAATTTGTTGTATTACGAGAAAACGATTGGGGACCATAATTTTGGTATCACTTTATTGCAAAGCCAAACTTCATTGACCGCTGATAGCAGTACCATCAATGGTGTAGGTATTCCTTTAGCTTCTTCCAAATGGAATGCCTTAACAAGTGGAACGGTAACAGGCTCTTTAACCACCAGTTCCAATTTATCCCAGCAACAATTATTGTCCTATATGGCCAGGGTTAATTACAGTTTTAAGGATAAATACCTGTTAACTGCTTCTATCCGCAGGGATGGTTCATCTGTATTTGCAGAAGGCAATAAGTACGAAAATTTTCCAAGTGTTGCCCTCGCATGGCGTATCAACCGCGAGGGTTTTATGAAGAATACTGACTGGGTAAATGATTTAAAACTAAGAGTAGGTGTAGGTGTTACCGGAAACTCAGCGGTAGGGCCATATTCAACCAAGGGCCTGCTTATTTCACTGTTTTATCCTTACTCATCCAGCAATGTTGCGGGCTCTACACCCAATCCGTTATTAGCAAACCAGGCGCTTAAATGGGAAAGAACACAACAATATAATGTTGGTATAGATTTTTCTTTGTTCAACAGGAGAGTGATGGGTAGTTTTGATGCATACACTTCCAAGACCTCCGATTTGTTACAACAAAGAAATCTGTTGACAGTAACCGGATATAATTTCACCTATTTTAACATTGCGCAAACCGCCAATCATGGCTTTGACATTAGTTTGACAACGGTAAATGTGAAGGCCAAAGATGTAGCGTGGACAACTACCATCAATGCATCATGGCAAAAAGATCATATTGTTTCTACTGCTTTTGGTGACCAAAATGATATTAACCAAAACTTGTTTATTGGTCAACCCCAGGGTGTGATTTATGGGTATAAATCACAGGGCTTATGGCAAACAAAAGATACTGCATCATACAAAGCCTTTAATGCAAATGGCAACAATTTCTCACCAGGTTTTACAAGAGTAGCAGACTTAAACGGAGATAATAAAATTGACCCGAATAATGACCGGCAGATTGTAGGGTACACAAGGCCACGCTGGATAGTTGGTATGACAAACACTGTCAGTTATAAAAACTTTGATTTATCTGTCTTTTTATATGGGCGTTTAAACTACACCTATAACACCGGTGGCGAAGGAGAAGCAGGACGTGGTGTTACCAGGCAAATTAATTATTACAATGAAAATAATAAAAATGCCACTTATGAGAAACCAGTGTATAATGCGGGTAATGCCTCATTGGATCCATATTATGCTGCATTAGGATATTTACCAGCTTCTTTTATTAAAATACGAAATATCTCTGTGTCTTATAATACCAATTCCAGCTATTTCAAAAAAGCAGGATTTTCTACTTTGAGGGTCTATGTACAAATAAGCAATCCGGGACAGTTATTCTCCAAGCTTAAATATCTTGACATGGATACAGAGTCTCCAACCTGGAACAGGGGTGTCACATTTGGAATTAATGCTTCGTTTTAATAAAATAAATTTTGACTGACATGAAAAAGAATAATTCTTTTAATATATTAATGATTGCCACAACTGTATTTTTTTCTGCTTCGTGCAATAAACATTTCCTGGATGAAACCAATACAACGGCAAGGACTACAGCTTTTTTTTCTACAGATGCGGGTATACAGCAACTGGCAACGGGTGCTTATTACCAGGTCTTCGCTGTTCCGCCAAATGGAGAATGGTACTATGCAGCAACCAACTATGGCACCGATGAATTTCATGTTGGTGGTGACCCCTCAAATGCACCATGGAACAATTATGACGCCACTTTCAATTCGGTAAACCAGGGTAGCAATACCAACATAGCGCTTGCTAATTTTCAATGGGATGCATTGTACATAGGAATTGGAGATGCCAATTTATTAATTGATAACTGTATTAAAAGCACTTCTGCCAGTCCTGCAGTAAAAAATACATCTTTGGGTGAAGGATATTTTATGCGTGCTTATAATTATTTGAGATTAGTAAGTCAATATGGTGCCGTTCCATTGCAGATTACTCCAATCAAAACCGTAATAACGGAATTTACCAGGGCTGCTCCCAAAGATGTATATGCACAAATAATTGCTGATTTGAAGGCTGCCATACCATTGTTACCAACAAGTGGTGGCCCTTCCCACATAACACAGGATGCTGCTTCTCACTATTTAGCAAAAGCTTATTTATCCAGGGCAAGTGAAATAAATAGCTCCTGGAACGCTGATACCAAAGCGGCTGATTTAGCAGCTATCGGGCCGCTTTGCGATGGCGTAATTACGCGTCATCCCCTGGCTGCAAATTTTGCGGGTATATTTAATTTTACAGGGATTAATTCTGCCAATGAGTCATTACCGGAAGTGATTCTTTCTGCTCAATTCACAAACGATCTGAATAGCAATAGCGGTAATGGTAATACCCAGCATTTGTATTTTGTTTCAAGATATG
>JBDUAY010000414.1:0-5223 GCA_040004415.1 Bacteroidota bacterium
AGCGTTTGAAGATCGAGCAACGGGTCGAGGACTTTTTGCGTGAGCAAAATGGACACCATTTGTTTTGAAATAAATTTGAGTGATCCCTCAAATGGAAATTTAGTATAGGCAAGCAATAACTGGTAAATAAGAAAGCAGAAATGGACCCTCTCGCCACGCTAGCTGGGATAATAATGCAGGACAACAAATTATGATTGTTCTTTTGAAGATATCCGGTATGCACCAAAGACAATACACGCCGCGCACCAACTTATTTCCAATTTCGGCCGACCTATATTACTATCGCCCGGAAATTGCAACCGTCTTCAAGGCCATTAAGGACTCCACAAAGAGCAATCAATTTCCGGTACATACTCAATCAGCATTATGCGAAGCCTAACAGATACAAATGCGGGTCATAGTCAAATCACTCGGCTAAATGAATAATTTGGGTTTCATCATTAATAATGCTCAGAATAATTCACCTCACGCCTCCGCTCGGCGGTATAAATTTTATGAAGTTTTTTTGGGGCGGACATCTAATTGAAAAACGGTAGGTTGGTTAAGTCTGGCAACGCGGATGGCTGTTTAATCATTGGCATGGTACCCGATCCTGAACATGCCGGTCTGTTTCCTGCAGCACGGCATTGCGTTCAATTGGTTGGTGGCTGTCAACACGATTGCCGTTTTGATTATATTTGATTATAATTGGTGTCGATATGTGTATTACTGTTTGGATCGGCATAACGGGCAAGCCGTGGCTGGTTAATAGGTTGCCAGTTGACAGGTATGGCTGCCGGATGACCTTTTTGAAATGTTTGCTCTTCTGCAATTTGGGGCTTGGTTAATTTTGAGTAAGGCCTACAGATTGTCTACAAAATTCAGGATTATTTTAGACAAATGCTTGTATGAAAATGCTGCAAATGCTTGTATGAAAATCCTGATTATAGAAGATGAACCCGCGCTAAGCAGCAGCATAGCTGCTTACCTGAAAGCTGAAAAATTTCATTGTGAAACTGCGGACGACCTGCAGACTGCCGCCAGTAAAGTACACGCATTTGATTATGACTGCATCCTCCTCGACATAAGCCTGCCGGACGGCAATGGCCTGCAATTGCTGAAGGAATTAAAATTGAATGGCAAGACAGATGGTGTGATTATTATTTCCGCAAAAAGTTCTCTCGAGGAAAAGATTAACGGGCTTCAGTTGGGGGCGGATGATTATATTGCCAAACCGTTTTACCTTTCTGAACTCAGTGCCCGTATCGCTGCAGTCATCAGGCGCAGAAAGTTTAATGGAGCAGAAACGCTTGTGCTGAACGAACTCAGCATTAATTTTGCTGCCAAAACAGCGTATGTATTGGGCAAGCCTGTTTACCTAACGAGGACAGAGTACGACCTGTTGCTATATATGGTTGTGAATAAAAACCGGGTACTGTCAAAAAATGCGCTGGCAGCTTGTTTATCCGACATCGTCACGGGAGGCTTTAATGAGTTTATCTATTCCCATATTAAAAACCTTAAAAAAAAATTGACTGCTGCGGGCTGCAGTGACTACATCAAAACAATGTACGGCACGGGTTATAAATTTGAAATAGACACATGAAGCTTATCGACCGCTATACAAGATCTTATATCGGTTACGCGGGGATAATGCTTGCAGTGACCATTCCGGTTCTTTATTTTTCGGTGCAATTTCTTGTTGCAAGGCGTATCGACCAAAACCTGCTCCGTCAAAAAAAAATGATAGTAAGCAGTATCAGCAACATTGCCCCCAACGAACCATTTACGCATACTATTTTTTTAGAGCCCGGTTTATCTTTCAGCCCGGCTGTATTGCCAATAACAGAAAGCGATAAGTTTTCGGTCGTGCAGCATTTTGATACGACAGATAATGATTACGAACCTTGGCGTGTGCTTACAACTACTGTATATATTCACAGAAAACCCTACCTGCTTGAACTCAGCAGCTCTTTACTTGACAAAGAAGAATTGATTGCGGGCATCGTATTAATGGTTGGCATTATCCTGCTACTTTTTATGACAGGCTTATTTGCCATCAACAGATCTTTGTCTGTTAATATATGGAAGCCTTTTTATCGTACCATTGGTATGCTTAATAATTATAAAATTGAAAAGGACGAAGTGTTGTTTTTTGAAAAAATAAAGGTTGATGAATTCGCTGAACTCAATACTGTCATCCACTCCCTGACGGCCCGCAATGCTGAAGTTTTTGAATCGCAAAAATCGTTTATTGAAAATGTTTCGCATGAAATGCAGACACCTGTTGCCATTCAACAGGTGAAGCTGGAATTACTCCTCCAAACCCAACCGCTTTCAGCAGCACAATACCGGTTAATCGCAGATTTGATGGATAACACGCAGCAAGCCGGGATACTACACAATTGCATGTTGTTATTGGCAAAGATCGATAACCGGCAATTCCGCGACGCGGAATTATTTTCTGCCAGCGCAATCGTTGAAAACCTGGTAGAACAATACGCCTTACAGGCCGATCTTAAAAAAATTGTCGTCAATTTAGCGTTGGCTGGTGATATACAGGTGCAGGCGAATAAAGGATTAATAGAAGTTATGATTGGTAATCTTTTAAACAATGCCATCCGGCACAATAGCACTGGTGGCAGCGTTCAAATAAGCAGTTCAAAAAACAGCATCGCATTTACGAACTCCGCAGCAGACGGACCACTTGATGAAAACACTTTGTTTCAACGTTTCCATGGTAAATCAGCATTGAATGGCGGTACTGGACTAGGGCTTCACATCGCCAAAAAAATTGCGGACCTGTACGAATTCGGTTTAAGGTATGATTTCGTTAGTTTACAACACCGTTTCACACTGACGTTTCTATAACCATTTTGACTTACTATAAACGTGTTGATATATTCGTATTAATTTTGGAGGGATTCTGCAGGGATATTGGAGGGATGTTGGAGGGGAAATGAGTCTACAAAATAAAGCTGGGCTGAATGATTACAACAAATCTGATCACCATACCTGCCTAAAGACTTATGGCGGGAACGGATAAACGAAAAATGAAAACTAATGGTTTCATGGCACATGATTTGAAATCATGTTACAGGTTTTTCATAGGATATTGGATAAGAAAGTAGCTGTATTTCTATACAGCTTTTTTTATACAAATATTTGCAAAATCACTTTGAGTTTTAACCTTGCTGGCAACTATTGCTTTAAATAAATATGCTTTTACTATCTCAATGTAATAAGTCAGCAGCCGGCCTGGTGATGAATTTTTTTTATCTCTAACAAAGCGTGCACGCATTCTCATCATATCTTTCTGGACAACATTTAATTTGTCTATCGTGTAAGACATTGCAGCTTTATGTGAACCGGATGAAACAAAATTGTGGAATGCTTCTGATGACTGCATAGTTCCCTGATACTGGTTACTTGTATGGTGAAGTGATGCAACTGGCCAAAGAATATTAAGATGTTGACAGATTCTTTACAAGCAAACGATGTTGTGCCTGACCTGGTTACCAATGCAAGATTTCGCAAATTGTATGGAACACAATTTGTGACGTGTACACTGGTCTTGTAGAGGGTTGCAATTCCCGGGCGGTAGATAATAACTATCGCCCAAAATTGCTGCTTGTACTGTCACGCTGTAATTCCGATCTTCGCCAACTACTTTCAAATGCAATCAAATTCACACTGCGGGCAGGAAATGTTATCATTGGTACCTGCCGTTCATCTTGTGACGTAGGAGTTTATGTAACAGATTCTGCAACGGGAATGACTACTGAAATATTGCAAAAAGTAACAGGCTGCAGTTAAATTAATACAAATGGTAGAGCAGACGAGCCTGGTACCGGACCGGGATTAACGTTGTGCAAAGAATTTGTGCAAAAAAATGGAAGTATTGTCTGTAGACAGCGAACGGCAAACCGGCAGTCCATTTTCTTTTGTGTTACCGCTTGCAAAGTAAGGCCAGAATATATTGAGCAATTAATTTTTTTAGAATCAACCCTGCCGCTACTGAGCTGTATAGCGGGTTAATAAGCTTTTAGATAATATCATTTTCAAATTCCATGATGGCCAAACATTTTTACACTTCCCCTTCTACAGAATTTCTCCAAGATTGTTTCTTATTTTCTACAACACGAGTGGTGTAGAATTATTTACTACAAACCCTTATAGCAGTCCTCAAACCAATACGCCACCTTTGTTTTAGGTCTTGCGGATATGACTATATTATATAGGAACCTGATCTGGTAAAAAAGGCATGCGCGAAATCCAGCCATACCCTGCATAGTCTAGTCATATTATTACTGTTTAAATTTTTATACGTAAAGGCCCTACCGCAAAACTTTTCTTCGGTATCCCGCGGCGCGTAGGGGTACCTTACCAATATAATCGCTACCAGTTCTATAAAAACGGCAAAGCATTTTTCAGGTCCATCGACTCGTCACTGCAGGCGCAACCTTCTAATCACTTGTCAAATATTTTAATTATACAAAGAGATAATGTTGAGCTGGTGCATACAACCTGAACACATCCCCTTGAATAATATAATCTTACTTTTTTTAGCATTATCTGTAATAAATAGGTTGTTGAGGTTGGATAAACACTGTGGCATGAAAATAGAATCCCTGCAGTAATACGCATTTCGAGCCACTTATTAAATTATCATCTAAAACTATTGATTTATGAAAAGGTTATGGTTAATCGCAGCGGGTTTTGCGCTTGCAACAGTAGCTATTGGACAGACACCGGAACAACATGAAAAGAAAAAAGCAGAAATGAAAGATTTGAAAACAGATGTCGTGGAAAAACGCGAAGAAAATAAGGAAATGGGAAAACATATCACCCATGTAAAGTTTAAGAAAGCAGTGCATGACAGAAAAGAGAAGAGAGCAGAGAAAAGAGATATCCGTAAAGACGAAGTGCACCTGAAAAACCAGGGTGTGAAACATCCGGTAGCAAAAGTAAAACACGAATTAAAAGCAGAAAAGGAAGAAAAGAAAGCTAAATATTAAAAAAACAACTAAAGGTAAAAGTACCAGCACCTTTCTTCTCACAGTGAAAAAGAACCTGCCGGGCCAGCAGGTTCTTTTTTGTGGATCCTCATCAAAACAAAAGATATCGGTTATAGTGATTAAAGGAGTGTTCTTGTTGGGGCTTTAACCTTTCATCTTCATCGGCCGATGACAAGTTTGCAAGTCTGCATTCCTTCCCGACTTACAACCTGTATGAAATACATTC
>JBDUAY010000415.1:0-5222 GCA_040004415.1 Bacteroidota bacterium
GTTTGCAGTATTCATAAAATAATTGCAGGCGTTTACGGGTTTCAGCCAGTTTTACATGCTTGCTTTTACCTGACGTAGTAACATTATTTTCATGCTGACGCCATTTTACCAATGACTGATTGAAATACTGAATGCCGCCGTAAAAAGTTGCGACAAAGGCACACCACAAATCGTATGGCATTTCTACCGGGAATGGATCAGCGTAACTAAAAATTTCCTTTTTCATTATCAGCGCGTGACCGCCTACGCAATTGTCTGTGGTAAAATAGAGACAATTATCATACGCCCGTAAATTTTTATGATCAGAATGTTTCTTATGCAAGCTTTTCAATGTTCCGTCTACTAATTCACTATCGCAATAAATCATCGGATAATCACCGATGGCATTCATCAGCAGCGATGTTTTATCCAGGCTCCACACATCATCCTGGTCGCAAAAAGAAATGTAGGCACCGGTAGCCAAACGGCAACCTTTTTCAAAATTCTTTATATAACCCAGGTTGCCTTCAGAAAAATATAATTTGATATTGTTATAACGGCCAGCATATTTTTTTAAAGTTTCCAGTGTATTATCGGTGCTGCCATCGTCTACTACAATTATTTCAATTGCCGGATAGGTTTGATTAATAATAGAATTCAGTTGTTCTTCCAGGAAACGTTCGCCATTGTACGTAGCCATCACTACAGATACCAGCGGAACATCTTTATTGCCATTCATACATCAGGTCTTTATCTGTTCTTATTCATCATCCAGATCGCAGCCAATGGGTGCACCCGGCGGCATCTCCTTATGTTGCACAGTTGGTTTAGCTTTTTCCGGCGTTTTCATTCTTTCAAGTGCCAGCGTAAGATGAGCAATATATGTTTCATCTTTTGCTGTCTTTTTCTGTTCTTCAATATACGTTTTTAAATCAGCCAATGATTTTTGCGCAGCCCCTCTTGCAGCAAAGCTTGCACTTTCATCAACAGATAATGCCAGCAGGTACGTAAGTAAAATTTGTTCTGTTTGTAATTGTACCAACCCTTCCATGCCGGCTCTCCGTGCTGCTTTCCAGGTGTTATCCGTCAGGAGGTGCAACATGTCATTTACACCTAACCCACCATTTACTTCATATTGCGTCATGCGGCTCACGCGCTCACTATTAAACAAAAATGATAATGGAAAATCTGCAGCGGCTTCTGCCGGCGCCATCGCATCAAACGCAAGACCGGTACGTTTCTTAAACAATTCCCGTGTAAAATTATATCCTGCGGGCCTTGGCGGGATAAGTTTTGTGATAGATTCCGGCAATACCAGCAATGCAGGATCGATGCAATCAATGACTGCATGCAATGCTTTTAATTGTTCATCTTTCTTGAGCGCCCTGGTAATAACTTGTCCGTCGCCGCGCAACGCATACGTATAATACATACCGCCAACCATTTTGGTAACTGCTTCCAGTTGATAACGATGAAATAAATAGGCAGGCACCAGCACATCTTCGAGCATCGCCATCGGCATACCTGGCCGTATATTTTTTTCACCAAAATGTTCAAGTGCAACAGCCCGCACTTTCATTACTTCTTTTAATTCAGCAACCGCATCGGTACCATTATCCCACAAATGTGCCTGCGGATGGAGGCCACCTGCGGGTCTTGCATCGCGGTCACTAATAAACTGTAATCCTTTTTTTATGGTAGCGTCCGTTAATATTTTGTTGAGCGCTGCCGTTTCATTTTTTTCTTTTGAATAATCGCCGTATCCCCAGGTGATGGAAACTTTATCCCAATCGCCAATACCAGTTGCATACGCATCTTTCAAATCAATATCACCTTTTGCATTTACCCTCACCAATGGTGGCGGATAGTCCATTACGCTGGCGCGGTTGTTTACGCTGGATGCATAATTGTGCATCAGGCCAAGCGTGTGGCCTACTTCATGCGCCGCCAATTGCTTTAATCTTTCCAGCGCCATCTTTAACATTTTATCGCCCGGGACACCCCCAGCCCCTGAAGGGGAGCCAGCAGCATTTTCAAAAGGGGCCAGCAGGCCCTGCGCAATTAAATAATCCTGCCGTACGCGCAAAGACCCAAGCGATACCTGGCCTTTAATAATTTCTCCCGTTCTTGGATCTACTACGGAAGCGCCATAGCTCCAGCCCCTGGTAGAACGATGAACCCAGTTAATGAGATTGTACCGTATATCCATTGGGTCGGCACTGTCGGGCAATACTTTTACCTGGAAAGCATTTTTGTATCCCGCTGCTTCAAATGCCTGGTTCCACCAGGAAGCCCCTGTTAATAAAGCACTGCGTATAGGCTCAGGCGTTCCATTGTCAAGATAATAAATAATTGGCTTTACCGGTTCGCTCATGGCAGCGCCGGGATGTTGCTTTTGCAAGCGGTGGCGAATGACATAAAATTTTTCTACCGGTTCTGCTACCGGGGTGCTGTAATCAAAAAAATTAATGGGTATAAAACTGGAACGTGCATCAAATATCCGTGGTTGGTAATTGTTATCCGGTAACTGCACAAAAGAATGATGCATTCTTACCGTGATGGCCTCAGAGGACGGCGTAACAGATTGCACAAAAGCTCCTGCAACGCCATCACTATTAATGAATGTTATTGTTGCTTCCAGTTCAGTATTTTGCGGAAAATTTTTTGTGCGGGGTAAATAAATAGCAGAGCGGCTTTTTTCTAATGAGTAGCTGCCCTGCTGGCTGGCTTTTAACCGGTTGGCAACTTTCATTGCATCGCGCAGCAAAAAATCCGTGGCATCCACCAATACCTTACCGTTGCTTTCAGCTTCTGCGGTAAAACCCCATAAAGCGGATTGTGCAAATGATTGTTCTACGGCTCTTCTTTCGGCGGCATCGGTTGTATTGGCGCGGTAATCGTAATTAGATTGAATCATCAGTATCTTTCTGCCGACTTTAGAAAATTTCACAACAGCAGTGCTGCCGAGTAAACCCCGGTCGAGGCCCACGTCATTTGAACCCAGCGCCGCCGGTAATGACACCTGGTAAAGGATTTCGCTATCCAGCTTGTCTATTTCCAGCCATATTTTGCCGGTATTTTCATCCCAGTAAAAGTTCAGGTAGCCTTCATACTTTTTAAATCCGCTTGTCTTCTCTTCAACGGTGGGTAGCTTTTGCTGGGCATTTATAACAGAGGTTGCCAGCAAAAATAAAAAGACGCAATACTTCATAGCAGTTGTTTTAGATCAACAAGATACTACAATGATAAAAGGAGATTTAAAACAAATTGTGGAAGGTCCTAAAATTGTTTAAAAACGATAATCATATAAAAAACAACTTCTTATAAAAGACCATAAAATATAATCTGAAAATTCTACAAAAAAGATGCAAGAAAATATTTGGTTAATGCAGCATTCATGATAAGATTACTCTCTTATAATAAAATAGTGGAACTTTCCTAATTAAAAAGTGTTAAATAAAAATATTTTTGCTCACATTAACATAACGGATTGTTAAAAAATTTATATTGCTGTTTATTAGTCCTCTGTAATCTAATTATCCTATAAGAATCAATACCAACCTTATCCAGTCCCATATAAGTAATCTTTTTGACTGCAACGCCTGACCTGATAAATAAGAAATTTTCATATTGACCATCCTGATTTACGCATGTGGCGAGTATATGTTAAATCTGTTTGGTTTTCAAGGTTTTATTACTTAATAATTTGATCGCCGGTTGTGCCTGCTACACATTGCCTGTTTGTATGAAAGATTTTGATTGATAAGTCAACGTTTCTAAAAACTAAAATTGAGTTCTAACATGAGAAAAATTGCATTACTATGCTCTGCATTACTACTATGCGGGGTACTGGCCATTGCCCAGCAAAGAACAGTTTCCGGAAGGATAACTGACGAAAAAGGCGACCCTGTTCCATTCGCCACCGTTCAGATTAAAGGCACTAAGACTGCTATTGTAGCAGACGCCAACGGGGCCTTTAATATTAACCTGAAAAATTCATCTACCCTGGTTGTTTCAGCTACGGGTTTTTCAGCAAAAGAAATCAATGCAGAAGGTAAAACGGTAAGCGTTCAGTTAGTGGGTGCTTCACGTCTTATTGAGGAAGTAATTGTTACCGCGGGTGGTATTAAAACAAAACGTAAAGAAATTGGAACGGCCAACACCGTAATCAAAGCTGAGCAGTTAACCGCCGGAAAATCTTTGAACGTTGCCGGTGGCTTACAGGGTAAAGTGGCCGGTCTGCAAATTAGTAATGTAGGTGGGGGCATCAATCCCAGCTATCGTTTGATTTTAAGGGGCCAGCGCTCGATCACTGGTAATAACCAGGCCCTGATAGTATTGAACAACGTAATTGTTCCCAGTTCAGTACTGGGTAACCTGAACCCTGAAGATGTTGAAGATGTTGTTGTAATGAATGGCGCGGGTGCGGTTGCCCTGTATGGCTCACAGGCTTCGAATGGCGCACTAATTGTAAGTACCAAGAAAGGAAAAAGAGGCGTTACTTCAGTGGTACTGTCCAATACAACTACCGTTGAAGAAGTTGCTTTCTATCCCAAATTACAGACAAGGTTCGGATCAGGTGGTAGCGCCTATGGTCTTTTGCCAAACGGTACACCTACATTTAACTACCTGGAAAATCAATCATACGGTCCTGCATTCGATGGCGTAAAACGTCCGCTCGGACCAGCCTTGGAAGATGGTTCACAGGATTCAGCTAATTATTCTTATAATCCTGGTCACCTGAAATTCTGGAAACATGGCGTAAACAACCAGACCAATTTTTCACTGACCAGCGGTGATGATAATTCAACTTTTTATATTTCCGGTCAATATGCTACTGTTACCGGTACAACACCCGGCGACAAATACAACCGCGCATCGTTAAGTTTGAACGGAACCCGCAGGATTGGTAACAAGATCACGGTGGGCTACAATGCTGATTATACGCAGAACAGGTCTGATGTCACTACGCAGACCGGTAGCATGTATACCAATATGCTGAATATGCCGTCTGACGTAGACATCACCAAATACAAAAACTGGAGAACGGATAAATTTGCCAATCCAAATGGTTATTATAACCCATGGTACGCGAATCCATATTTTACAGCAGACAATAACCGTTCGATACAGCGGAACGATTACCTGATTGCGAATGTAGAAGTTAAATGGAGTCCTATCAACGGTCTTGATTTTACTGCACGCCAGGGTATGACCACCAGGAACTATTCTCAAAAAAATAC
>JBDUAY010000066.1:0-17650 GCA_040004415.1 Bacteroidota bacterium
CAGTTGTTTAAATGAAATTTCCCCAAATGTCCCACGCCAAAAATACCCAGCTTTAGCATATATACAGTTTATCTGTCAAAGATAGCATTCAGGTATTTAGCATCATGTGCTTATAAACATAGTGGGGAAAACATATGCGCGCGATATGTTTGTTCAAACGTATTAGCATAAAGATGCCATGTACTGCTTCGTTATCGCGCTTGGGCAATTCGTTTAAAAAATCTATAGCACGGCCGGCACTAAAAGCAAAAGCGTTAAGTGGTATAATCATCAAGTAAAAATTAAATTATAAACAGGCAGGTATTTGCTTACAAATATGAGAAACATACATATATGCGACGGTAAGTATGCGGGATTGATTTGCCTCTCTAAAGGTTGTAAAGGAGTAGTTTATAAAAGAATAAAAAACAGCGGGGTGGAAAGCGTGCGGCAAATTTGTAAAAAAATGAAAAATTCAGATCATGAACGCACTGCATGAAATTATGCAGCATCTTACGTGCGGGCAAAAGGGAGAATAAATCAGGAAATTTTGTCTCCGGAAGAATTAATGTACGTTCAATTTTCGCTCCTTGATAATTGTAAATGAATAACGCCGCCCGGTTTTCCTGGCAGCCTTTGCAGCAGCATCTGTTACCTCGAGCAATGTAGAATTTCCATTGAAATTAAATTCTGCCGGTGCGGCAGGCGACTGTTTGCGCGCGATGGTTTTTTTTATGTCCTTAAAAGAAGCTTTTTTCATTTCTTCTTCCAGTTTTTGGTAATCTTTCTGGTTGGCAGACTGCAATTCAATCCGTGTTATAAAATTTGGCATAAGACAATGTTTAAACAGGTATCCCTGGGGTTGGAAAACTAAATTTTAATCAAAAGTATAGGATTTTACGAACGAAAATGTTAAGAAAATATTGTATATATTATCCCGGGTATTGTAAAAGCGTCAATATATTGAGGCAGCTTATATTTGATGTCATATATGCCAACTGCCCCGGGTAGCAGCTATCGCTGAAACAAATTAATTATTAACCAGTATTTGTATTAATGAAATTAAAAACCAGTGTGCAGGATGAAATCCTGTCTGATATTGAAACTATTCAGAAAGATGAAAAGCTTTGCCAGGAAAAGAATTTCAGTTTGAGGGCACAGGCAATTGACTTTATCGAGTTTCATGTGATTGACCGGATAAATGTATTGATGGACAGCACGGACGCAGCTGACCGTATGAACTTGCTCAATCAATATGCGGCAACGGTAAAGCTTCATTTGGAAAATACGGATGCCAGCATGTTTTACCGGCTCCGGAAAATGATTTCGCAAGAAGAAAATAAAGGGAAGCTTTTAATGGATTTGGTTGAGGAATATCTTGAATACAATTTCAACACATGCCTGCAACAGGATGCAACCGGCTACGATAACCTTGACATATTCTTAAACGGACTGCTGACCAATCAAAAGATGCCTGTTGAAACAAAAAGCAGGGAGCGGGAAATGATATTTTACCAGAAAACGCCTGCCCGGATAATTATGGAAGTAGTAAAAAAAGCCGAATTTAAGTCGCACGATGTTTTTGTTGACCTGGGCGCCGGTTTGGGCCATGTTGTTATTTTAGTAAATTTATTAACGTCTGTAATGTCAAAAGGGATTGAGTTTGAACCTGCTTTTTGCAATTACGCAAAGGCTTGTGTTGCGGAGCTTAATTTGACCCGCGCAGAATTTATTAATATGGATGCCCGTTATGCTGATTATTCTTCAGGCACTGTATTTTTTATGTACACCCCATTTGAAGGAAAAATGCTTGAGGAGGTATTGCAGAATGTAGAGAACGAAACGAAAAGACGAAAAATAAAGATCTTCACATATGGACCCTGCACGCCCAAAGTTGCAAAACAAGGTTGGCTCACAAACGGGAATGACATGCAGCATTGGCCGTCTCAATTCGGTGAATTTGTTAGTGTTTAAAGCGGGTTTTAATTAATCAACTACAGCTGCTGCTGTGTAATTGGTGTTTGTGCAACCGCATCAGAATATTTTATAGACAGGCGTTTGCTGACAAATATTTGCATCAATAAAAGGTTTGCTGCAATACGTATGTTTCGCTTTTATAGTGGTTTGCCGTGCAGCTTCTTCCAGTACCAGTTTCCAGCTTACATCTGTTTTAAACAAGCTAAAATAATTTTCCATGGAAGATTTAAAGAAATAAGAAAAGAATCCGCCAAAATCATTGTTGCTGGAGGCTTCTTCATCGGGTTTTGCTGCATTAGCAATGATGGACATGCGGGTTGAATTTAAAAAAAGATTCTGGCAATTTTGTTCGCTCCACTTAAAGTTAAATCCCCTGCTTTTTGGAAGCGGACTTCCCGTAGAATTAACTTTACCCGGGTCGTCATTACAACAATCACTTATAACCAGGTTTAACCGCGCGTTTTTTGCCCTGATTTTTAAAAAGATATCATTCATCAGGCTGAGCGAATTCACCATATACGTATTGTCTGGCTTTGGACGGAGATCTATATAAGGAAAGGGATTGGATTTATCTTTTACCTTTCTGAAACCATGGCCAGAATAATAGAAAACAACAATATCATTGCCCGATGGGTTCAGCGCTTTTATCGCGTTTTCTACAGATAACTTATTGTAATTATCACCCGATATAACAGTTGGTACAAAACCAATGTCCAGGAAATCAGCTAACCCCTGGAACGTCTCCATTATTCTGTCCCTGTCCTTTGCACAAGACGATCCAATAGATGGATCATTTACATTGGTAACTGCCAGCAAAAATAGTTTAACATCTTTTCCTGCATCATTTAAACCCCTGGAATGAATTCCAAATAAATTCTTATAAAAAATATCATTTTTAGAGAAATATTGCAACACAAAATCTTTACTCAACGCCGAATCAACTATCAGTTCACTGGTGCTGAAAGGAACTACATTCATTCCTTTTGCATCGGCCGCCAATCCATATGGTTCATAACCGGCTCCATTTATTTCTTTTTTAAAAACAATAACGGGGCATATAAAAGATGAAGCATTAAAACCCGGTTTGTTGGTAGAATTACTAAGCTTAAAATATAATTTGTCATGGCCGCCTGGTTCGTCACTCATTGCAGGATATTCTTCCTGCGCGTTCATCTCCGGTACAGTATCGCCTTGTGCAGTAACAGGAAATTTAAGCCTGGCTATGCCGGTTCCATTTTCAAAACGCACAAAAATAAGATCACATAAATTGGTATCTGCGGATGCTGGTAACCGGCCGGTAAAATGATAAACAGTTTGCGAAAAGCCGGTGAAAGAATACAGCAATACAAAAAGTAAGCAAGCATTTTTTTTAAATTTCATAAACGGGTATTGTTTTTATTCCAGGATCGATCCTGAAATTATTACTTCGGCAGTATCTGGAAGTTTATTGAAAAAACAGTTCCATTCTGATCTGTATTTACTTTTGAGCCCACAACGCCCCTTGCCCCGGCCTCATTAATGTTCGAATTAATAAATATCTTTTCCAATCCGTTTAATATGCCTCTTTTGCCGGGCGGAATATACGTTTCGTCGCGGGTTGTTAAAATAGCTTCCAGGTCAAGCGGTGCAGCTGATAAAAATACTTTGAAAGTTTCATCACCAAATGGTTTCGAGATACTGATGGCGAAATTAAGCGTGTCATATTTTTTTACCTGGCAGTCTTCCCACGTAATGGGTGAAGGGTTACCATTTTTATCTTTTAGATTTTTATTGGGAAGTACAGGATTGATGATGCCATCTGGTTGAATATCCACCACATTGATATAAAACTGCTTGCTGCCATTGTTAACGATTCTTAAAAAAACATTGTCTTCTTCTCTCAACTCCAGGCGGCCAAAATGAGTCCTGGATGCCATTTTACCAGTATCAACACTTCCGTTTGCCTGTAAAAAAACCAATTGAACATTGGCTGAAAGCCCGGGTTCATTGAATGTTAAGCCTTTTAAATACCGGAAGCGTGCAAATTGCCGCAAAGAAGCTTTCAAAGGCTCCAGGTTATAATGGCCGGAAAAAGTAAAGCCATCCTGGAATATAATATTACTGTTGGGATATTTTAAGGCCCAGTTATTTAATGAACCCAACGTGTCTAAAAACAAATCGCAGGTTTGATTAAATTCTACCAGCTGAAAATCTTTCAGGCTGTCCTGAACAGATTCGGCAACGGGCTTGATATTGCGCACAAAAAACTTCAATTTTTCTGCGCCATACGATAACTCGTGCACAAATGCCCATGGATTGGCAGTTACAAGTTTATCATCCGCACTATCCGGTTTTACCATTGACGTAAATGCGGAAACACTGATTACTTTGCCGCTGTTTAGTGGTTTTTTGCCCGCGGTGCTGGTGGTGCCGGGTTCAAAGAAATGAATGGTTGATCCTTTTGTGATGCCCGAAACAAACCCACCGTTTAATGCGACCAGGTTGTTTTTGCTTATGCTTTTATTAATGGAAAAATAAGGTTGCTGCTTTTCATACCGCCCCCCGAACAACTCCCGATCCATACCATCGCCTTCAAGCACAGGCTTTTGATTGGGCGCTTTATCACGCATTGTATTTTCAATCATTGCAAAAAGTCCGCGGTAGGTGATGACCTCTTTTAATGCAGAAATA
Organism: Bacteroidota bacterium; assembly: GCA_040004415.1. GTDB lineage: Bacteria > Bacteroidota > Bacteroidia > Chitinophagales > Chitinophagaceae > JACMLD01. The sequence continues at coordinate 4,627 of JBDUAY010000066.1, forward strand.
GATTTACTAAAAGAATACGACAATGATCCAACCGGATTGTTCTCATCATCATAACATTCGGCGTTTACTTCCCTGGCCTGGGCGCCCGAAATAAGCACATAGGTTGCAGCGTCAGCATTCAATTTTGTACTGATGGCTTCTTTGAAAACGCCGGTATCTGCCTTGTCCGCAAATTTTGCAGCATTGAAATTTTTACCAACCATTGCAACATTTCCGCCTCTTATTTTAGCCGTTACCATACCTCTTGTACCTGTACCCGAATGGCAGGCGTCAATGATGACCAGCAGGTCACCAGTCTTACCAAGTTTGTTCCGCAACTGTATTACTTTATCTCCAAAAAGATCGTCCCTCAGGTACCCGGATGAAAGTTGTGCGAACTTTTCGGGGTTCCTGGAAAATACGGCACCGTAGGGAACAATCGTTTCATCCAGCCCATCAATTTCATCATTATTATCGTCTTCAATCTGCTCACCGTGACACGAAAAATGAATGACCACAATATCACCTTTGTTTACTGTTACAATCAGTTTATTCAGCGCATCAACAATTCCTGTCTTTGTTGCCATCGAATCTTTCAGCACCCATACATTGTTTTCCATGAAATGCTGGTTGTTCACCAATGCATTTTTTATGAGCGGAATATCGTTGTCAGAACTGATTACAGGCCATCCATTGGTTTTTGGGTCAGGATAGTTACCTATTGCTACAATTAGGGCATGCCTGGTTTGGGCAAAAGAAAACTGTGCAGATAAACAGCATAAACTTGCGACAAGCAAATATCTGGTATTCATGAACGTGAAATTTTCAGTTTCATATTGTATTAATTCCCGGGCAGTTTTTTATCGATGGCTTCAATCGCTTTTTCTTTATAGGCATCTATTAATAAGCCAGCGTTTTCAGAAATTATTTTTGAAATGAAATGATCTTTGCTGCTTTCTTTTACCTGGATGTCGATTGTATAAGCACCCTGGCTGAAACCTTGTTTGGCCTGGTCTTCTTCCATATGATATCCAAATGAACGGGGAACGAGAAATGATTTACCGGTAAGCAATTTACCTTTTAATTCGTTATAGTAAACGTCATGATTTGGTGCGCTGGGATCCAGCGGAGCATCCCTGATAAATAAATAAAACTTGCCAAGGGTCACATTGTCAAACAAAACACCATCCTGGTTTACATAAGAAGACCTGAATGTAATTTCAATATCCATATTCAGTTTCTGGTCGCCCGCTGCTGCTACTTTTGCTTTTGCATATTTTAGTGTAAAATCATCGAGCCGTAGCCGGAACATTGAATTGTTTAAAATTTCATAGGCATTGGACGTATCAAGACTAAAGCTTGCCATGAAGCCAGTATCAATATTGCCAGCGTTATTGATAAAAGTTCTTTTTATGTTGAAGCCGGCAAACTGCATTCCAACCGGATCGAACGGACTTTCGTTTGACATTTGGTCATAAAAATATAAGTCTGTCAGTGCAAACGGGTATACTGCTGAATATTTTTTCTGTTCATTTGCAATTACTTTTTTGATGGCGTCTGTTGCAACGCTTACAACGCTGCCCACCACCGGTGAAAAATCCAGGCCCCGTGACTTTTTGCCACGCGATGCAAGTGAAGCAGTGGGCTGTTCTTTTAACGCATTGAAATGAACGATATCCTTTTTTTCAACTATGGTCATTTTTAGTTCTTCCCCCCTATTGGCTGAACCCAGCCTGGAGCCAATGCAACCTTCAAAAAAAATCAGCATAATCAATACCGGCCCAAAGAATATTTTCCTTGTTCTGAACATATAGATCGTTATTTTGGGAAATGTTTAGTAAGATTTAATTCGAATTACTATAGAAATGTAGTATTTTAAATGAGTGTTTCATAATATTTATGACCTGGTCAGGATCTGAAACACAATAAAATAAAGGTATACCGAAAATCGCCTCTGAAAATCCATCAAAAAACCTCCGTTACAGCAAACAGGCTAAAGCCCGGCCCATTATCATTCAAACTAAATATTCCTTGCGTAATCAAATTTTCTTTCTTTCCTTTTTTTTGCTGCTGTGTTTTTTTGTAAAAGCACAGACACCTGGTCAAGCCAGGGGAGTAACAGTGGTGGCAGGGAACAACACCGATACCACAAAAGGCAATGTGTACGCCATCATCATGGGTATCTCCAGTTACCCGGGCATCAACCCGTTAAAATATGCAGACAAAGATGCCATTCTTTTCAGTGACTTTTTAAAATCGCCGGGTGGCGGAAACACCAAACCCGAAAATATAAAATTACTGATCAACGATAGTGCAAAAATGTATGATTTTAATGCCGGGGCGTTGCGCTGGTTAAAAAATCAAAATCTTAAAAAAGGCGATCGGCTTTATCTTTATTTCAGCGGACATGGTGTTGCCATGAATGAGCAGCTTTATTATTTTCTTCCGTACGATTGTGCGCCGGAAAAAGATGAAAATAATTATTCGGTCACCGGCAACATTGATATGCATTTTGTAAAATATGCATTCATAGCGCCGCAGGTGGCCCGCGGCGTGGAAGTAATATTGATTATGGACGCCTGCAGGAGTAATGAAATTCCGGGGGGCAAAGAAAATCAGCAAAGTTTCGGCAGTAAAAAATTTATTGTGCAGCAGGAAATGGGAGAAATGATGTTGCTGTCTACCGGCCCCGGACAGGTTTCTATTGAGAGTCCTGCTATCGGTAACGGGCATGGCCTTTTTACATATTACCTGATAGATGGGCTGGAAGGTGCTGCAGATAAAGATTCGCTGACTGGCGACAATGATGGCAAAGTGTCACTGGGAGAGATTGGCGCCTACGTAACAAATATTGTAAAGCGTAAAGCAAGAACGGAGTTTAACAACACAATACAGATTCCCTATTCCTGTTGCGGAGAAAAAGATCTTACCACAATTGTTAAGGTTGATCCGGCATCTTATGCCAGCTGGGAAAGGATGCACGGAATGAGTTCAGATCAAAACACGGTTGCTTTTAACAACAGAAGGGCAGGCCAAAAAGGTGCGGGCGATCTTTCAACTATTGATACCGTTCAGATAGCTGTTTACAACAAGTTTACAGACGCGTTAAAAAAAGAAAAGCTTACGGGGGAATTGTCTGCCGAAACATTTTACAGGGAAATGGAAAAAAAATGGCCGGGCAAAAACCTCACTGAAGATGCAAAATATTCACTGGCAGGAAAGTTCCTTAATTTTTCGCAGCAAAAAATAAATCTCTTTTTGAGTGGAAAAGGACTGGAACATATTGTGTCCCTGGAAAATGAACTGAATAAAGGGAAAAAGGAAACCGACGAAATGGAGTTGAAAGAAATGGGCGAAGAGATAAAAAAGCTCAAAACACTGGTGATAACAGGTTTTGATGTGGCGGATACCATGATGGAAAAAGCAGTTGATATGCTGAAAGCCGAGCCGGAATTGTTGAGTCCCATCCTTCCGAAACTTGCTTTTTTAAAAGCAATGGCTGCTTACTCAGGAAAAAATAAAAAAATGAAGGATGTGCTGCTATACTGCCGGAGTGCTATTGCCGCCGACCCTCAATCTGCGGCAGGATACCAGCTGATGGGATGGGTGTACCTGGATATGCAGGATGATTCTTGCGAATATTATTTTAGAAAGGCTGCAGACATGGCGCCCAAATGGCCCTACCCGGTAAATGCCCTGGGAAATTATTACATTTCAAAAAATGACAAGAACAAAGCCATAGCATATTTTTTTAAGACCATACAGATGGACAGCCTGTGCAGCAATGCGTACAGGAATATTGGTATGACTTATTTCAATCAAAGATTATTTGATCAGGCCAAACCCTATTTCTTAAAGGCGATGGCCTTAAACCCCCACGACAGCTACGCCAACGAAAACTGGGCTGTCTTTAATTCAACTTATATTTTGCCTGATTATGGAAGTTCGTCAACTGACAGCATCTATTTTAAAATAGCGCGAAAATTCTTTTTGAAGTCTATAGAATACGACAGCAGTTTTGTATCGGGTTATCAAAAATTGTCTGTACTTTATTTGCGCGCAAAAAAAGAAGACAGCGCGCTGGGTATACTTCAAAAATGTGCGGCCATCAACCCTGAAAATGCCGAAGCTTTCAGAAACCTGGGGAATTATTATTTAAACAGCGGCAGGGATACCGTGCAGGCAGAAATCAGTTTTAAAAAAGCAATTTCGCTTGATTCTTTCAACACAGATAATTATAATGCCCTGGCAAGGCTCTACAGGAAGCAGCATGATAAAAACAAAGCAATTGGTATTTATAGCCAGGCACTCAATAAGATTGGGAAGAACAAAGCGCTGTTCAATGAATTTGGAAACACTTATTTTGACGCCCCGTCAGATTTAGAAAAAGCAGTCATTTGGTATAAAAAATCACTTGATCTTGATTCTACGCTCGACTATGTATACCTGAACCTGGGAAATCTGTATGATATTAAAAACCCGGTGAAAGACAGTTCAATTTATTATTTCAGCAGGGCTGTTTTGTACAATCCTGATCGGTGGGAGAGCAAGAATTTCATCATTGACAAATATTATGCTGACAGTACACATTCCGGCGCTGCAAAAACATATTACCGGCAATTGCTAGAGAAGGGAATAGCAAAAAAGTTTTGGTTGAACCAGTATGCGGATCGCCTGGTACAACTTTTAACCAAAGAAAGGCTGTATACCGAAGCGGAAGAGGTGTTGAAACAATATCTTCACCCGGACGCTGATAAAGTTTTGTACAACAAATTATCCAGCAAAATCAATTTGGCCAGAGATAATAGCAATAAGAAATGAGATTGCAAGTGCCATTTGAAACGTAGAATACCTGGATGCATGTCTTTTGCCGATGATTCCTGCCTTTCTTCCAAGTAATAAAAAAGCCCTGCCTTGCATTTTTTGCTGGCATTATTTCCTTTTTTATAATAATGTTTATACTGTTGCCTGCGTGCCGTTTTCCCCAGATGACGAAAAATCCTGCACCTGGTGTTTTTTATCCAATAGAATTTTTGACTGCATGAATCCAGGAAGGCCGCAATGAGGATTGACCTCTGTAATCTTGCCTTCGAAGGAAGCATGATTGAATAATGAACCCCATGATAAATTAGTGTGCTCTTTTCTCAAATTTTCAACATTTGACCACTGCATGGTTCATGCTACGGAGATCAAAAACATGTGATATGTGTAAACACTTTCTATCATTGTGTAATAGGAGGGCAGTAAATGTTCTCACCTTTGTGATATCGTTTTTTTTTTTGCCTGTTTGGCAACAATGAGGTTTTGGCAAGCTTTCGGGGTTTTATTCCTCCTGTATGCTATTGTATGGTTTCTTTTGTAATTCACCCGTTTGGAAAAAATAACCGCATGAAAAAAGTTAATGAAGCTGAAGGGCTGGAGAAAAATAAGGTCTGTATTATTGTTGAAATAATAGAGTACGTCCCTAATGCCGTGTTAAGCAAAACAATCATTAAGAAGGTTACTGGTAATGTTACTGTCTCTTCCTTTGCCGCAGGTGAAGAGTTAGCAGAAAAAATTTCTCCCTTTGATACATTTATTCAAATAATTGATGGTACGGCCGAAGTATGTATAAATAATAAAAATTATATGCTGCGGTTGGGTGAAGGGATAATTATTCCGGCTCATTCAAAACAACACTTTAATGCAAATGTGCAGTTCAAAATGATTTCCACCGTTATCAAGAGTGGATATGAAGATAATTAAGCCGCAACTGCTGGTAGCAACGGCGGGAAGCGGTGTGACAGGTAAATTCATACGGACCTCTTGAAAACAAGATCGTTTTCACTGGCACGCCAATTTACATAACTTGATTTTTAAATATCCCTGCTTACCCAGTCCGCCCCGGTTTCGTGTTAGTGTTCATTTGTAAATACACTAAAATCAAATATTCATCTAAGGCTGCATAGATCCATGTAAGGTGTGAATTATGCAAGCATTCTCCATAAACATGTAACAATTTGCACCGTGTAAATATGAAACTTGCAGTGCAATGTGTTGATTACTTATAAAATCATAGAAATGAAATCTGACGAAGAATTAAAAAGAGATGTTCAGGATGCCATAAAATGGGAGCCACGATTGCAGGCATCAAGGGTTGAAGTTGCCGTTCAGGCAAGTGTTGTTACCCTTACCGGAACGTTGAATAGCTATCCTAAAAAATTAGAAGCGGAAAATGCCGCTAAAAATGTTGCGGGTGTGAAAGCGGTGGTGGAGCATATTGCTATTGAGTTTGAAAGAATGGATAAGAAAAATGACGGTGAAATTGCCATTGAAGCGGTGATTGCATTAAAAAGGGATCAGGATGTTCCCGATGAAAAAGTACAAATAAGGGTAGAAGAAGGAAAGGTAACCCTTGAAGGTGAATTGCCCTGGAATTATCAAAGGGAAGCAGCAATAAAAGCGGTTGACAATCTTATTGGAGTTAGAGCAGTGATAAATAATATTACGATTTCATCAGCAGTACATGATGCACTCGAAAAAAAATTAATAGAACATGCGTTGGCCGGCAATTGGTCGATAGATAATAAAGGAATCCAGGTGGCGGTTAAGGGGAACCGTATTATATTAACAGGCTTGGTTAATTCTATCTACGCAAAAGATGCTGCAGAACGTATCGCGTGGAATGCACCGGGTGTTTCTTCAGTGGAAAATGAATTGTGTATCGAATGTGAAAACTAATCTTTTCTTTCAAATAAACGGTTATTGCTTGTATTGACCCGGGCCATATCATAATAAAAAATTATCAATCACTATAATAAAGTCAGAAAATGGGAACAACTGCTGTATTTACAAAAACCAAATGGGTAATTGATCGGTCACACAGTGAAATTGGTTTTAAAGTAAAACACCTTATGATCACCAATGTTAAAGGTAAATTCAGTGAATTTGAAGCTGATATTTATACAACGGACGGGAACTTTCTGACAGCAGAAATTGATTGCTGGATAAATGCCGCTTCACTTGATACCGGGGATGACAGGCGCGATGCGCATTTAAAAGGTGCTGATTTCTTTGACGTGGAACACCATAAGCAGGTAACTTTTGCTGTGAATAGCTTTGAAAAAATAAAGGATGTTCACCGCTATGAATTATATGGGGATTTGACCATGAAAGGCATCACCAAAAGAATAAAACTGGACGTTGAATATGCCGGCATTATTAAAGATCCCTGGGGAAATGAGAAAGCTGGATTTACGATAAATGGAAAAATAAACCGCAAAGACTGGGGGTTAACCTGGAATACGGCATTAGAAAGCGGCGGAGTAATGGTCAGTGACGAAGTGCAAATTAATTGTGATATACAATTGCTAAAGAAATTATAAAGGAATTATTATAGCTGGATTTTTTTTCTCATTGGTGCTGGTGAAGCAGTAATAAAAAATAGAATGACAAAAACAAAAAAACTAGGCATTTGGATGGATCATTCCAATGCACACTTATTAGAATATAGCAAAAATGCAATAAAAGCGAATGGCGTTGTAGCAAAGTTCAGCCATGAAGGGAGGGACGGGGACCTTGAGAGAAGTGAAAAGCACGTGCATTTCCGGGAACAGAGCGAACAGGCTGCCTATTACAAAGAACTGGGTGCTGTTATTAAAAAGTACGATGAGGTCATCATTTTTGGACCGACTGACGCCAAAAAAGAACTTTTTAAAATTTTACAGAAAGACAATTGTTTTAAAGGAATAAACATTGCCATTCAGCAAACTGATAAAATGACAGATAACCAGGAACATGCCTTTGTTAAAACTTTTTTTTCAGAGGCCTGATGCAGATACTGATATACCAGTGCCTTTTCGCACTTACGAAGAAACAATCTTTATGGAAGTACTTACGACCGGAACGCCGCCGGCAACAGAAACACTTAAAAGATCAGTTGTAAAAACAGTCAGCTACAGATTGGTAATATTAATACTTGATTTTATTGCTATTTATTTATTTACAGGAAAAATTAAAGTGGCCGTTGGATTTACGGTAGTTAGTAATATATATACAACCATTGGTTATTTTTTTCATGAACGAATCTGGGATAAAATAAGTTGGGGCAGGTTGATAAAAACAGGATACCATTGAACAATTTTATAAAACCAACTCAACTATGAAAGTGCGTGCAATAACAACATGGATGCTTACCAGGATGGATTCTTACTGCCGCGCAACAAATTGTCTTTTGGTATGACAGATTTATGAATACGACAATCCCTTGCTAAAAGGGCCATTGGCACTTCTGATGTGAAGTGTATACTGTTGTGACATTGGTGGTAGTTAAGCAGAATGCCGCGAAGAATACAATGCATTAATGGAAAACACCCGTCCCTGAAAAAGGCAACCGGTAATAAACACCAATATTTATACATCATCCCAAATTATTCCTGAACCCATATTCAATGCCTGCAAATAATTTTAACATCAAAGGCTTAACCCAGCAGCAGGTATTGGATGCCAGGGAATTGTATGGCTATAACAAACTTGAATATAAAAAAGAAGATGGGTTTATTGACGCGTTGAAAAGGCTGGTAAAGGATCCAATGGTTCTCTTATTATTGGTGGCAGCATCTATTTATTTTGTTAGCGGTGATATTGCAAACGGCATTTTCCTGGCTGCGGCGATTATTTTGCAGGGTATTATTTCTTTGTACCAGGATGCAAGAAGCCGGAATGCCCTGGAACATTTGCAGCATTTTACACAACCCAAATGCAAAGTAATACGCAATGGACAAACAGCAGAAATAGCAAGCGAAGAACTGGTGGTAGGCGACAGCCTTGTTGTGGAAGAAGGCAGTTCTATTAATGCAGATGGCATTATCATACACTCCAATGATTTTTCAGTGAACGAATCAATACTCACCGGGGAATCTTTATCGGTATTTAAAGATCAAACGCTGGAAGATAATTTAATTTACAGGGGCGCCACTGTGGCCAGCGGATTGGCCATTGCTACTGTTACAGCTGTTGGCAACCAAACCAAACTGGGTAAAATTGGTAAAAGCCTGGAAAATATCAAAGAAGAAAAAACTCCACTGGAATTACAGATAGGCAATTTTGTAAAAAAAATGGTTGTTACAGGCGCCCTGGTGTTTATCGTTTCCTGGGCCATCAACTATTTTCATTCTCAGCATGTGCTGGATAGCCTGATGAAATCGCTTACACTTGCCATGAGTATACTGCCCGAAGAAATACCCGTGGCCTTCACCACCTTTATGGCATTGGGGGCATGGCGGCTGATGAAAATGGGCATTGTTGTAAAGCAAATGAAAACGGTGGAAACACTGGGCAGTGCGACTGTAATATGTACAGACAAGACAGGTACGCTTACCGAAAATAAGATGAGCCTGGCAAAGCTTTTTGTGCCTTCTTCCCAAAAAATTTCAGATGCCGGGGCCGTATTAGGCAATGATGAAAAACAACTTATCCGCGTAGCCATGTGGGCCAGCGAACCCATTCCTTTTGATCCCATGGAAATTGCCTTGCACAATGCCTACAGCACCAATACACTGCAAGATGAAAGATCACAGTATAAAATGATACACGAATATCCATTGAGCGGAAAGCCCCCCATGATGACGCATTTGTTTGAAGATGGTACAGGTAACCGTATCATCGCTGCCAAAGGAGCGCCCGAAGCATTAATGAATGTGTGCAGCCTCACTGCTATTGAAAAGCAGGAAATAGAAAATGCCATTACAACAATGACAAAAGACGGCTATCGTGTATTGGGTGTTGGAACGGCAACATTTGAAGGCAATCATTTCCCCGCCACACAACAGGAATTTAAATTTGTTTTCAAAGGAGTTGTTGCATTTTATGATCCGCCAAAGAAAAATATTCAAACAGTTTTAGAAAAATTTTATGCAGCCGGTATTGTCGTAAAAATAGTCACCGGTGACAATGCAGCCACTACCACCGCCATTGCCAGGCAAGTGGGTTTCCGGGGCTATGAAAACAATATCAGCGGTGATGCGCTGATGCAACTATCTGAAGCTGCACTAAAAGAAAGCGTTTATAACATGCAGGTGTTTACGCGCATGTTTCCGGACGCAAAATTAAAAATTATCAATGCATTGAAAGCAAACAATGACATTGTGGCCATGATTGGCGATGGCGTAAACGACGGGCCTGCATTAAAAGCGGCACATATAGGTATCGCCATGGGCAAAAAAGGAACTGAGATAGCAAAACAGGCAGCATCATTAATATTGCTGGATGATGATTTGTCCAAAATGGTGGATGCAGTTGCCATCGGCAGAAAAATTTACAGCAATCTTAAAAAAGGCATTCAATACATCATATCCATTCATATCCCCATTATATTAACCGTTTTTAGCCCGCTTGCGCTGGGTTGGATCTATCCCAATATTTTTTCTCCCATACACATCATTTTTTTAGAACTGGTAATGGGGCCAACTTGTTCCGTTGTCTATGAAAATGAACCCATGGAAGCAAATGCGATGATCCAAAAACCAAGGCCATTTAATGATACGTTCTTTAACTGGAAAGAACTTGCCACCAGTGTTGTACAAGGCCTTGTTATTACCGCCGGCACACTCTTTATGTATCAATATGCAGTGAAACAAGGTTTTGATGAAGCCCATACCCGCACGATGGTTTTTACTACGCTGGTAGCATCCAACATATTCCTTACGCTGGTTAACAGGTCATTTTATTATTCCATTCTTGTTACATTAAAATACAGGAATAACATGGTATTGTTTATTGTACTCCTTACTGCGCTGATGATGGGTGCGATGCTGTATATACCGCCAATCACGAAATTCTTTGGGTTCGGATTGCTGGTACCGGCAGAATTACTTTTTTGTGCCGGTATTGGTTTTGTGTCAGTGGTATGGTTTGAATTGGTAAAATGGATTAGAAGAAGGAAAGATATCTCATAAGAAAAAAAGTATAATGCCGTATACAATTTCATTTATCATTGGGTAAGTTTATAAAGCATAAAAACATTTTATGCCTCAACCGTAATTTTTCAAGTACCAGGTATGCTTTTTTGATATCAGGCATTTTGCAATTTTTGCATGTATTTGGATTGACTGATATATTTTCTGTCTGTGCCGTAAAGAAAAAGGCAACTGCCATTTTTAATTGTTTCAATAACTGCCCGGTGCATATTAATCGGGATGGCAGGACAGCCTTCACTACGGCCTATACAACCCATTTTTTCAGCACTGTTTTCACTCACATAAGAGGCTGCATGCATTACAATCCCCCTGCCGAATGCATTGTCATTGATGCCTTGTTCTATCCCATTTAAACGAAGTGAAAAACCATGGTGCCCGGTATAGGTTTGGCCTGTAACATAAAAACCCAAACTGCTTTGGAAACTATGAAAATTATTGGAAAATTGTGTTGCCAGCGCTTTTCCGGAATTACGACCGTGCGACACAAATGTGTTAAAAAGCAGTTTACCGGCCGTAATATCAATAATAAACAGCCTTTTTTTATTCGAGGGAAGGCTGAAATCCACGATTGACAGCACTTTTGCATTGAGCAGAATGCCCGTGTTGCGTAAACTATCGAATCCTTTTACGGCTGCTGAATAGGCCGCTTTGGATAAACCAAGATTTCCAAGTTCAAGGGTGTCGTACAGTGTTGCATGCGCTACCGCCAAATTTATTTTAATACCTTCTTTGGTAGTGACATGCCTGATGCCGCGATTTGACAGCAGCATTACCGTAAAAAAACCGGAAATAAATAGTGTAAAAATTCTTTTGAAAAAAATTTTGTTTTTCATTTTGCAGGATAGAGGGTGAATATTAAAATGGATACATGTATTAAACGCGATATTGACGGATTAGTTTCGTAAATGCAACATTTGGCAATTTTTTTAACAAATCAACATATTAACCTGTTGGCTAAGCGTTATTTGAGCCGTGCCATTTTAAATATTGTCATGTTCTTGTATGTTCTATAACAATAAGTTAACCGCTGGTATACGCATTCGGGGATAGAAAGATCCTGCGCCCACGGTAATTAGGTTACCTTACAGAAAACCTGCCTTTGACCATTTACATTAAATACATGATTAGTCTGCGCTGTAAGATGCTGGTAAAGGACGAACTGGAAAAGCTAGGCCTTGACTATGTAAACATCGATCTGGGTCTGGTTCAGTTAAAGGAAAAGATAACGCCTGATAAACGTCAGCAGTTGGGGGCAAACCTGATTAAATCAGGGCTCGAACTATTGGATGATAAAAAAAGTATCCTGATTGAGAAGATCAAAAATGTAATTATAGAAATGATTCATTACGCTGATGAATTACCCTCTATTAACTATTCCGACTACATCAGTAAAAAACTGGATCACGATTATACCTACCTGGCAAATATATTTTCAGAAGTAAAAGGAATTACCATTCAGCAATTTATTATTATTCATAAAATTGAGAAAGTAAAAGAACTGATTCTTTATGATGAACTGAATCTCACTGAAATTTCTTACAAGCTGCATTACAGCAGCGTCGCGCATCTTTCCAACCAGTTTAAAAAAATCACCGGTCTCTCACCGTCTTTTTACAAGCAATTAAAGAAAAAAAGAACGAACAATCTCGAAAACATGTGATTTATACAATTTTTTTAGTTTTTTATATAATGGAATAGCAGTTCAAATGCGCCAACTTTATGTATACTGTTTAAAGTAAAACAGGTATACATTAACCAGGCATTTTGAATTCAAGTTTCATTACCAGTACATTGCTATTATTATTGCTATTACATGCCATCGCTTCCTGTGAACATGGTGCAGGCCCAAACAAAGTTTTAATCAGTCATAAAGACTCAGTTGTATCTCCGGCAGCTACCAGTATAAATGCTTCCACGCCAATCCAGGTTTATACGTTAGATTCTGCAGCAGTCAAAGTGTTTTTTAAACAATACCCGGCATTGCTATCTTTAAAAGCAGCGGTTGTTTCAATTTATCAAAAGCGAAAATATACATACTTCTGGTATAGTGAGAGCGGGCTTACCCCGCAGGCAAACAGTTTATACAACCA
>JBDUAY010000416.1:0-5194 GCA_040004415.1 Bacteroidota bacterium
AGATCTTTTTTATTAAAAAGTTGAATCCATTCTTTTTTTGAAGCATCGTTGCCGGGTATCGTTTTCCTGGATGCGAAAAAAAATACCGGGCAAATACAGAACATGCAAAATATTTTCATATGGCTGTTTAAAGATTATTAATGTGTTTACAAATAATATATACCGGACCTCCATAAGTTAAAAACCTTTTTTACCGCTTTTCAATACCGGCAATTTAAAATCATCAAACGCGCTTTTCTCCGCCACCATTTTTTCTACGTCTTCAGCTTTGCGCGGTGCATAGGCAGAAAGCAATTCATAGTCTTTTTCTTTTATGAGTAAGTCGTCTTCGATACGTACAGCTATCCCCCACCATTTTTTATCGCAATCACTTCCTTCCGGAATATAAATACCGGGCTCAATGGTAATCACCATGTTTTTTTGGAGCTTGTCGTAAGAACCTTTATCGTGCACATCCAGTCCAATATGATGAGAACACCCATGCGGATAATATTTGCCCACATCCTCCGCTTTTTTTATAAGCCCGAGTTTAAGAAGACCCGCCGACAAAGATTCACGCACTTTTGTTTCTATCTCTTCAAAAGTAGATCCTTCTTTACAAAGTTTAAAAGCGGCCTCCTGTGCTTCATACACAAGATTGTAAATAATCTTTTGTTCCGGCGTAAATTTTCCATTGGCAGGAACTGTTCTTGTTACATCTGCACTATAACCATGATATTCCGCACCCACATCCATCAGCAATGTTTTTGGGCCGATGCTGGTTTTAGTATTTTCTTCATAGTGAAGTACACAGCCATTGTTTCCTGCGCCAACAATTGGCGGATAACCCCAATGCTCCGCGCCATATCTTTTTTGAATATAATCATGTATCCCTTCTATTTCCCTTTCAGACATATCCGGGCGGATGGCCTTCATTACTTCCGCATGTCCAATAGCAGAAATCTCAACGGCTTTGCGCAGTAGTTCCAGTTCTTCCGGCGTTTTAATGCCGCGCAATGCGTTGGTGACTGATGCGTACAGGCTGCTGTTCCATTTTTCATTTTCAATCGTGGTTATCACGGCCCTTTTTGCTATGGAATCTTTTGCTTCCAGGTAGGTTTTGGCCAATCCAGCCGCTTTATATTTTCCGCTGGCAATGCTGCGTTTCAGATAAGCCATCAATTGCACGGTGTTTATACCGGTGTCTATTTTATTGATATCGACCAGGTCCTGCCGTGCCGCCACATCATAATCAGCCGGTAAATCAATCATGGTGCGAAAAGCAGAAACCATTTGTGACAGATCACCGGGTTGTGTATCGGTACTTGCAGAATCTGGTAATACATCAAAAATAATTTTTGACAACCCTGAAAAATCAGCCGGAAACTTGCCAAATTCTTCACCATTGAATACCAGCGCAAATCCTAGTTTTTTGGCACCTTCAACGCCTAATCTCCTGCCGGTCCATTGTTCGCGCCGTGGATCTTTTTTCTGCACAAATAAAACTTCATTGTATGCAATGCTGTCTTTATACCTGCGCGGCTCCTTAAATATTAATAACAATGCATTCGGTTCGGTATAACCAGAAAAATAATACAAATCAGGGTTGGGATGATAGGTATAATTTACGTCGGTCGAAAAGACGCGCTCCGGGTATGCAAACACGGCCATCACGGAATTTGCCGGCATTAGTTTTCGCAATGAATCTCTGCGGCCCGCATGAAAAGCCGGGCTCAAATAATCAGTTGGTAAATCTTCCTGTGAAAAAACGGTGTCTGCAAATAAAAATGAACAACAAAAAAGAAAAAATATTTTTTTCATAAAAAGATGTATGGTTAGATGATGTTTGAAATAGAAATTCCCGTTTGTTTCAACTGTGCATACCAGCTATTGATACCTTTTGAAAGGTAACTAAAATCAGGCGGGTTCCAAACAGGTTTGAATTCGCTGTCAGGATTTTCTCTTGTGGTGTACAATTCCGGCTGCTGCAATGCCAAAATAAAAGCACGGCAATTGTATTTATTTATCGGCTTCATCAATGGAAATTACCCGCAAGTTCTCTTTCAAACATGTAATGCATTCGATTTTTCCGGTGTCTTCATCAACTTTATTATTTCATTGTTGCACTGGCTACGGGCGCTGTATCAATATCGGCCTGTATAATAAGATATTTGAATGCCGGAATATTGATACCTGATGACAACGGATAATAAATGGTTCCATGCAACTTTTTAGCGCTGGCAACTTTTATAGACGTGGTAGTCAGTTGTGAACCGGAAGAAAGATAAACGTTGGTATCGTAATAAAATGTTTCATAGTTCATTTGCTCAAGTGCCAACACGTACACGCCATCTTTTCTCAGGTACATTTTTGCAGCGCTTTCACTATACCTGTCATCAGAAAAAGTAATTTTACCCGCACTAACCGGCGTGGCGTTGTCAAGTGAATTTGGATCAGCAATAACAAAAGATGTATTGTCTTTTTTGCACGAAACAAAAATAATTGCTAACAGTAGCACCAGCAGAAAATTTTTCATGATAAACATTTTGCAGTATGGTTAAGAAAGTTTGGTAGTTGACTGCAAGTAAGATTTCCGGGGTGCATTTAAAATTGTCGCTGCATTTTTTTACCTCACCCTTTTTAATCCCCTCTCCAGCTATGCTGTAGAGGGGAAAAGCGGAACGACAATTTTAAATGCACCCGATTTCCGGCACACTCCTAAAGCTACGCATTTTAGGGTTTGATTGGTTGCATGGTTGAAAAGTTGATTTTTTAAAAAATACCAAGATCGGGGAGCGGACAAAAACAATGGGTTAAAAACTGGCTTTTTTGCACCAGGTGGCCTCTTTCACCTGTCAACCAACCAAGGTATCAACCAATCAACTTTTCCATTATCTTCGCAGCTATGACACAAGAGCAAATCAAGGTTATGAGGGATCGGGTCACCGTCCTGGGGAGGTTTCTTTGACGTCGCAAACCGACGATATAAAATCAATGATGAGAAACAGCTCTCGCTGAGTCCGGGCTTTTGGGATGATAACAAAAGGGCCACGGAAATCCTTAAGAATATTAAGCAAAACGAGTACTGGGTCAAGCTATACGAGCAGACAGAATCTGCCGTAGAAGACTTTGCTGTGCTCTTTGAGTTTTGGAAATCGGGCGATGCAACCGAAGAAGAAACAAAAGAGGCATTTAATAAGGCATCAGAACGAATTGAAGATGCAGAGCTTAAAGCTACACTCAATGAGCCGGAAGATACACTGACGGCGGTGTTACAAATTAATAGCGGGGCAGGCGGAACGGAAAGCCAGGATTGGGCTGAAATGCTTGCGCGTATGTACCGTATGTATGGTGAGAAGCAAGGATGGACTGTTACTGAACTCGACTGGCAATGGGGCGATGGTGCCGGAATTAAAACTGCTACACTCCAGTTTGAAGGGCCCTTTGCTTACGGGTTTTTGAAGTCTGAAAGTGGGGTGCACCGCCTGGTGCGCATTTCGCCATTCGATAGCAATGCAAGACGGCATACTTCCTTTGTTTCGGTGTTTGTATACCCGCTGGTAGATGATACCATTAATATAGAAATTAAACCGGCAGATGTAAAAATGGAAACATCGCGCAGTGGGGGTGCCGGCGGACAAAACGTAAATAAGGTAGAAACAAAAGTTCAGTTAACGCATATACCCACCGGCATTGTGGTGGTTTGCCAGCAGGACAGATCTCAACTCGGCAACCGCGAACGCGCCATGGAAATGCTGAAGAGCCGTTTGTATGAACTTGAGCTGCGCAAAAAGAATGAACTCAAAGACGCCGTTAACAGTTCCAAGAAAAAAATAGAATGGGGCAGCCAGATACGCAGCTATGTTTTCCATCCGTATAAAATGATCAAAGATCACCGCACCGATTATGAAGTAGGCAATATACAACCCGTTATGGACGGCGATCTGGACGGCTTTGTAAAAGCCTACCTGATGATGGAAAAAGAATCGGCTGTAGAAAAATAGGGAAGCAGCCAGCAATTTTTTTTGGGACGGGCAGTGGGAATGCTATTGAACATTCTTGCGTCGCACACTTGTACTTTTTATCCTTATTCAGCTCCCGCATAATATTATAACGGCGCTGTTGCACAGGCATAGCCCAAAGCTTGCAGGATATTTTCTATTTGAATAATTGTAACATTCTTCTTTGCCGTATCGTTTTACTAACAGATACCGCATTATGAAAAGGCTCATTTTTCTTATTATATTTCCATTTTTTGCTGCACAGACACCAGCGCAGCAAATATTTTCCATTAGCGGCAAAATTACAGACACAGCAACCGCAGAACCGTTGCCCGGCGCCAGCATCAGCATATATAAGGCCGGGCCTGTATCCGGGCTTGTCAGCAATAAAGATGGCGCCTTTGCAATTAAAGAATTAACCAGTTTTGATTCAATTAAATTTTCGATGGTGGGTTATCATTCCAAAGTTTTGTACCAAAAAGATTTTATCGATATTCACTTTCTGCATATAAAATTATCCGTTGCTCCTGTAGCATTGCAAGAGGTTGTTATAAAGCCGCCAGTAGCAATAGAAATAATTAAACGCGCTATTGCAAACATCAATGCTTTTCTACCAACTGATAATTACGAAAGCAAAGGATTTTACCGCGAAATAATTAAAGATCGTGAAAACTATTTTTCCGTTGCAGAAGCTGTTTTTCGCGCACAATATTTTCCGCAAAAAGAAACATATAAATTACAATTGTTGCAGGGCAGAAGCAAAGAGGATGTTGCTTACACCAGGTTGTTTGAAGATTTCCATCCCGGCGGCGGACCGCAATCAGTGGCGGGTAATAGTTTCATAACAAGCAGGCCCGATTTTCTCAACCTCAAAAAAATAAATTATTTTATTTATAAAATTGATTCCCTGGTAGAATTCGACGGGCAATTATTATACAGCATAAGTTTTGACCAAAAGCCAGGCATAAAAGAAGCTTTGGAAAAAGGGCGATTACTGATTAATAAAGATGATGATGCAATAGTAAGATATGAAGCAAGTAATAGCCCGGTGGGTAGCTCCTATATAAAAAGCCTCACCGGTACGGATAAAGTTTTTGCAGAATTGCTAAACATTGATTTCAAAAGAAAAAGTTGGACCAGGAGAGTAGATTTTTCCCATGTAAATAATAAATGGCTCATGAGTTATGCAGAAGGAACGCAGTCAATAGAATATA
>JBDUAY010000417.1:0-5191 GCA_040004415.1 Bacteroidota bacterium
CTTTTTTCCGTATCGGTTTTTGAATTTTCAGATACGCTGTTCAAAAATGACATCGTTAATTTGGCGTTATCAAAAGTGCAGGTAATTTTATCGCCATGCATAGCTTCTACAAACCGGGCATTCAGTTGCAGGGTATTTTCATTTATCCAGGTGGCCGTGCCTGCTATTTTTGAAGAAACATGAATTCGTCCGGGTACGGGGAAAATATACAATGCACTGTCTTTATTTACAAACCAGTTTTCCCAGCCAAACTTTATAACCGTTGTTCCTTTTGCTGTTGTTGTTGCCAGGCTGCACCCATCTTTTGAAAATGTAAAGATTGTTTCTGTTGCACCAAAATTATTACTATCCAGTTTAAATTTTTTTTCACTGTATTTTGATGATGCGCCGGCTGTAACAAACCCTTTTGTAACCGGCAGCGCCAGGCCTTTTAAATCATTTTTCAACCCGGTTAATTCTGTTTCATTTTCTAGTAACGCACTTGTTCCTATTGCTGGTAATAAGTTCTCCCAGATAGTTGTCATCGATTTTTGCATATCCCAGCTTTCACTGGTAACTGCCATCACCGCATCCTGTTCAGGCATGACGATGCAAAATTGACCAAAAGCCCCGTCACCACGATAAAAGCCTGGCTTGCAACGCCAGAACTGGTAACCGTAGCCCTGCGACCAATCTCCATTGCCTTCTTGCGATTTTGTTTGATAACTGGTTGCGTCATGCACCCAGCTCTCCGTTAAAATTTCTTTATTGTTCCATTTCCCTTTTTGCAAATACATCTGTCCAAGTTTTGCAATATCTTCTGTTTTTACACGCAGTCCGTAACCTGCGGTATTTAATCCTTGCGGAGACGTTTCCCAATTGTAATCTTTTATATCCAGTGGTTGAAATAAACGTGGCCCTAAAAAAGCTGCAAGTGTTTGCCCGGTAATTTTATAAACGATAGCACCGAGCATATAGGTTGCACCGGTATTGTATAAGAAATGTGCGCCCGGCTCAAATGTTACCGGTTGAGCAAGAAAAGTTTTTGTCCAGGTATCTTCTGAAGCGCGAAGTTTCGGCATCGTGTCTTCGCTATGACCGGTGTTCATGGTTAGCAAATGACGTACTTTCATTTGTTTGAGATGGGCATCGGGCGTAGCAGGGATTTCGTCTGGAAAAAAAGATGTTACTGTTGAATCAATATTGAGTTTTCCATCTTTTACCAGCAAACCAATTGCTGTACTGGTAAAACTTTTTGAAAGTGAATACAATGTGTGCGTGAATGCAGGTTCAAAAGGTTTCCACCATCCTTCCGCTATTACATGGCCGTGCCGCAGAAACATAAAACTGTGCCAGCCCATGCCGGAAGCATTCGCCGCAGCGACAAATTGGCGAATCATTTTTGATGAAACGCCTTGCGCTTCCGGGCTGGAACGCGGAAAGCTAAATGTCACCGGCCGATCAAATAAATTGTTCATCGGTATCAATGCTGGTAATAATCCTATACCCATTGTACTTAAACCAGCTGTTTTAATAAAATGTCTTCGGCTGCTCATGTTTGAAATGATTGATGTGAAGAATGAAGCGGATAATAAATGTAGGTAATTTATGAATACATGGTAACCTGCCGGGTATACAGTTTTGTACAATAAATTTTTTGTAACTTGATCCGGTTTATTGATTTTAAACGATTGCAAAACACCAACCCTCTATGTACGCACGATTATCTCTAGTGTTTTTATTCGTTGCCTTATTTACTAACATAGATATCCGTGCGCAAGCGGCACATCCTGAAATCAGGCAAGTACTTCCTGAAAAAGGTATTTATCGTTTCCCGTTATTTAACGATGGGACAATTGTTTTCCGGAATGGAAATATTTCTGCGGTGAAGCTTAATTATAATATCACGCTCGACGAAATGCATTTTATAAGTGATACGGGCGATACGCTTTCAATTGCAGAACCCGCATTGGTAAATTTCATCAGTTCAAACGGCAGCAGGTTTTATTACAATAAGGGATATTTGCAGGCGATTGATTCTGCCAATGACATTATACTCGCATTTAAACAAGTGCTGAGTATACAGCAATTAAGACCGGCAGCTTACGGTACTACGGAACCGCACGAAGGTTTGAGGAACTATAGCTTTTATACCGGTAATGGACAAACCGTCAGACTTGGTGAAGAAGAAAAGATAAAGGTTACTTCGCACGATATCTATTATTTTGGAGATGCTTATGGCCATTTTAGTAAAGCCGGTAAAGAATTTATTTTTGGTCATTTTGAAAAGCAGCATGAGGCTGTTAGTGAATTCATCAAAACCAATCACATTAATTTTAATGTGCTGAAGGATTTATCAAAGATGATGGCATTCTGCAGAGGATTGAAATGAGAAATTGAATGCAGGATGTTCCTCATTCATAAAAAAAGCATTCATTTTCATGAATGCTTTCTATTATTTTGTTTAGATGATTAGCTTTTAGGCAGCATCTTTTCCATGGCAATTTTTGTATTTTTTACCACTGCCACACGGACAAGGATCATTTCTTCCAATCTTCGGTCCAACTTTTACTGGTTCCTGTTTTACTGCAGCGCCAGAAGGATCAAAATAATCTTTTTCATTGGCGGCATAATCTTCACCGGCAGCTTCTATTGCCTCTTTATTGGCGGAGAGACGGCTCATATCCGTTTTCTGTTCACGGCCTTCCTTAATAGCTGCGTTATTATTTTGTTCTGATGGTATGGAGCAATGTGAAAGAAAACTTACAATGTCTTTGTTTACTTCGCTGTCCATCTGCCTGAAAATATCAAATGCTTCTACCTTATAAATTACCAGCGGATCTTTTTGTTCAAGGTAAGCAGTCTGCACACTCTGTTTAAGATCATCCATTCTGCGCAGGTGCTCTTTCCATGCATCATCAATTATCACCAGGGTAATCGTTTTCTCCAGTGAGTTCACCAATTCCTTACCGTTGCTGCCCAGTGTTTTTTGCATATTTGCCAGCACATGTATTTCTTTTCGTCCGTCACTAAAAGGTACCACAACATTTTCTATATGATTGCCTTGTTGGGTGCGGATGTTTTTAAAGACAGGCATGGAATGTTCACCCAGTTCAACCATCTTATGCTGATAGTTATTAATGGCTTCCTGGTAAAGTTTTTCGCTTATTTCATTGGCATTGCCTCTTTCAAGTTCTTCTTTGGCAATGGTGGTATCCATACCAAAATTTACAATTACTGCCAGTTTAAATCCTTCAAAATCTTCCTGTTCGCGGAAGGAATTCACCAATCCTTCTGATACGGTATAAAAAGCATTGTCAAGGTCAAGCGCAAGCCTTTCTCCAAACAACGCGTGGTTACGCTTTTCATAAACAACCTTGCGTTGCTTGTTCATTACATCATCATATTCCAGCAGGCGTTTGCGTATTCCAAAATTATTTTCTTCTACCTTTTTCTGTGCGCGTTCAATGGATTTGGTGATCATGCTGTGTTGTATCACTTCACCTTCTTTATAGCCAAACCTGTCCATCAAACCAGCAATACGCTCGCTACCAAATAAACGCATCAATTCATCTTCTAGTGAAACATAAAACTGTGTGGTACCGGGGTCACCCTGCCTGCCCGATCTACCGCGCAACTGCCTGTCGACACGCCGGCTTTCATGCCGCTCGGTACCAACAATTGCAAGTCCGCCAGCTTCCTTTACGCCGGGTCCCAGTTTGATGTCTGTACCACGACCAGCCATGTTTGTTGCAATGGTAATAGCGCCGGCCAGACCAGCCTCTGCTACCACCTGTGCTTCTCGTGCATGTTGTTTTGCATTTAACACATTGTGCGGAATCTTTTTGCCGGCTAACATTTTGCTCAGCAACTCACTCACTTCAACTGAAGTAGTACCTACCAGCACAGGGCGTCCGGCATTGCGCAGTCTTTCTATCTCATCTATTACAGCACCATATTTTTCGCGCTTGGTTTTGTAAACAAGATCCTGGTTATCTATACGAACTGCTTTTACATTGGTAGGAATATTAACTACATCCAGCTTATAAATATCCCACAACTCAGCTGCTTCCGTTTCTGCTGTACCCGTCATACCCGCCAGTTTGTGGTACATACGAAAATAATTCTGCAGGGTAATGGTAGCATACGTTTGTGTAGCTGCTTCAATCTTCACATTTTCTTTTGCTTCAATGGCCTGGTGCAATCCATCGCTGTAACGGCGTCCATCCATGATACGACCCGTTTGTTCATCAACAATTTTTACCTGGCCGTCTATTACAACGTATTCAATATCCTTATCAAATAATGTATATGCTTTTAGTAGTTGCTGCACGGTATGTATGCGGTCTGCCTTAACGGCGTATTCATTCAGAATAGCTTCTTTTTTGTGCAACTTTTCATCCGGATCCATTTCCATATCCTTATCAAGTGCTGCCAGTTTCAACGAAATATCAGGCAATATAAAAAACTCAGGATCTTCCCCACTTTTAGTAATCATTGAAAGACCTCTGTCTGTAAGATCTACCTGGTTATTTTTTTCATCAATATTGAAAAAAAGTTCTGCATCAACTTTCGGCATTTCCTTTTGCTGATCTGCCAGGTAATAGTTTTCTGTTTTCTGCAATTTTACTTTTATACCAGGCTCGCTTGTAAATTTAATTAGCGCGCTGCTCTTCGGTAAACCGCGCCAGGCACGCATCAGTGCAAGACCGCCATCTTTGGGATCATCATTTCCTTCCGCAAACTTTTTCTTTGCTTCAATTAAAAATTTATTGGTAACCTGTCTTTGTGCATCAAACAGTTGCAGCACGCGTGGTTTTAAAACATGGTACTGCTGATCATCACCCCGTGGCACCGGACCTGAAATAATCAAGGGTGTTCTGGCATCATCAATTAACACACTATCCACCTCATCCACCATAGCAAAATGGTGTTTCCGTTGTACCATTTCATCTGGTGTATGCACCATGTTGTCGCGCAGGTAATCAAAACCAAATTCATTGTTGGTACCATATATAATATCTGCCTGGTAGGCTTTGCGGCGATCTTCACTATTGGGTTGGTGCTTATCTATACAATCTACGGTGAGACCGAGCCATTCAAAAATGGTTCCGTTCCATTCACTATCCCGGCGTGCGAGGTAATCATTAACAGTAACAATGTGTACACCTTCACCAGCCAATGCGTTTAGATAAGCGGGCAATGTAGATAC